>JBATLR010000319.1:0-4696 GCA_049289415.1 Nitrospirales bacterium | reverse complement strand
CGGTATCACCAACGACTGCGGCCTTGTGGGTGTCCGTACCCTTCCCCCCAAGATTTCCAGCCTCAATATATTTCTTTGCATTATCCCAAGCCCCACCACTATTCGATGAGGAGATGGCGATGACCCCACCGGCAACAAGGGACCCGGCAAGCACACCAGCCACCGCTTGAATGCCAAACAGAAATCCAGTGATCAGCGGCGTTCCCATGATCAGAATGCCTGGTGCAATCATTTCTTTCAGGGCAGCTTGAGTTGAAATGGCGACACATTGCTCATAATCCGCCTCGGCCTTTCCTTCCATGAGTCCGGGAATCGTGCGGAACTGCCGTCGGACTTCTTCGATCATCTTATAGGCCGCCGAACCAACCGATTTCATCGTCATGGCGGAAAAATAGGCTGGCAACACGGCCCCGATAAACAACCCGGTAAACACGAGGGGATCCAGCAAATTAATACTGCCTAACAGATCATATTCTGGGCCATGTTGTTCCTTCAGCAGTAAGTCTGCCCTGGTGAGGAACGCCGCGAACAGGGCCAATGACGTCAGAATAGCCGCACCGATGGCAAAGCCCTTCCCAATGGCGGCAGTCGTATTTCCGGCAGCATCCAATACATCCGTCCGTTTACGGACATGTTCCGGCATACCCGCCATTTCAGCGATACCCCCGGCATTATCAGAAACCGGTCCATAGGCATCGATCGTGAGTGCAATCACAAGTGTCCCCAACATACCAAGAGAGGCAATGGCCACCCCGTACATACCGGCCAACATCCACGGAATATAGATGGCGAGACCAATGGCAAGATACGGACCCACGGCACTCTTATAGCCGAGTGCCAGTCCAAAAATGATATTCGTGGCTGCACCCGTTTCACATGATTTCGCCACTTCCCGCACAGGCCCATAGTCATGGGAAGTGTAGTACTCAGTCATCAATCCCACGGCAAGCCCCGCAATCAAGCCTGACAGGAAGCAAAAATACACCCCCAGATCGGTATACGCCTGCCCACCAATCTCAAAAGTATCCGGAAGCATGGCCTTGGTGACAAACAACATCACCACCGCCATCAACGCACTGGAGATGATCAGCATCTTTTTCAGCGCCGGGCCAACCTGGTCCTCGGAAGTGACCTTGACCATCATCAGAGTGAGAAGGCTCACCGGGATGCCGATGGCAGAAATAAGGATTGGATACAACAACGCATCAACCATTCCGGAAAAGGCGACCGCACTAATCACCATGGCGGCGCAGGTGCTTTCCGCACAGGAACCAAATAAGTCAGCCCCCATTCCGGCCACATCACCCACGTTATCGCCCACGTTATCAGCAATCACCGCAGGATTACGCGGATCATCTTCGGGAATCCCCGCTTCAACTTTTCCCACCAAATCGGCTCCGACGTCAGCGGCTTTTGTGAAAATTCCACCACCCACACGCGCAAATAAGGCGATAGACGATCCCCCGAGACCGAATCCGGCAATGACTTCCATCAAAATATGCGTCGGGAGTTGAGCCGGCATGATACTTTTGAGCCCAAGATAGATAATTAGCAGCCCTAAGGCCGCCAAGCTGACCAACGCAAAGCCCATCACAGCGCCGGAATGCAGCGCCACATTAAATGCGGTGGAGAGAGATTGATTGGCAGAAACCGTCGTCCGCACATTGCCTTGTGTCGCAATCTTCATCCCGATAAAACCGGAGGCAATTGAAATGATGGCGCCAAAGATAAATGCAATAGCGGTATACAGCCCTTCATTCACGTAGTCCGTATGATGGTCATCAATTAACACCGCAATGATTGCAGCAAAGACCACCATGAAAATGGCCATAATTTTGTATTCCTGCTTCAGGAATGCCATGGCCCCGGTGGCAATAGCCGAATGGATTTTCGCCAGACGCTTCCGGGTTTCCGGATCGTCGACACCCATATCAATGGGGATCTTCAGGACCGATGAAGAATAGTAATACGCGATAGCTAATCCGAGAACGGACAGAGCCAGAATAATAGTTACCGACATGTTGGGAATATCTCCATTCTTATGTAAGTGACCAGAAGTGAATTGTTCGCACCGTCTCAATAGGAACTATAGACTGGGACCGGTGAATTCCGGATATGGGCCAAGACCATACGTCACAACCTAAGACCCGACTGTCCATTTGTCCACAGAGAAATGCTTCATTCTCGAATCAACTTCCTTATGTCGTTCTAGCTGGGAGACAAAACAGCGTGCGAGGGGTTGCCCTAGATCGACCAGACACGATCATGACATCGGCCTGATTCAAAATGTGTCATGCCGCTGTTCCGTCGGTCATCAACGCATGTTCCCTGATGACGAGCGGTGAATTTTACCTGTCGGCGTAACAATGTTCAAGGTAAAAACCCTAATAACCATTTTTTTATCAACACCATGACCAAGGTCAAACATGAAGGATACTTCAGGGTCCTGCCAATTAATTCATCCGAATGACGTTTTCCTTTACACACACGCGACACAGGAAGCCCTAAAACAACCCGCGCAATTCTCCTGTTCGAAGCTCCCTCCATTGACCTGGCGCAAGAGAACCCAACCGAATCGGCCCGATGGCGACACGAATGATTCTTAGACTCGGGTGTCCTATTTGGGCGGTCATATGCCGAATCTGCCTGTTCATGCCTTCCTGAATTTCCATCCGCAACCATGCCGTGGGAACGGATTTGCGAAAACGAATGGGGACTGGACGAGGATAGACGGCGGGCTCTTCATGAAGAAGCTGAACTTTTGCCGGCCGGGTCCGTTTGCCCTTGATCATGACGCCCTCCCGAAGCCCCAGGAGGGCTGGTTCATCTGGAATACGTTCCACTTGCACCAAATAGGTTTTGAAAACTTTTTGAAATGGCGAGGTCAAACGATGAGCCAGATCTCCATCGGAAGTCAGCAGAAGCAGGCCTTCACTATCCATATCCAATCGACCGGCCGGATACACGTGTGACTCAGCCACATAGCTGGCTAACGTCGGACGTCCTTCAGAATCGGTAAATTTTGACAGGACACCATAAGGCTTGTGCAACACCAGATGCCGATGGCGTAATTGTGAGGATGTCCTAGCTTGAAATTTGGATTTCATTAGTCTGCGCGGACGGTCAATCAAAAAGCGCCTCTCCTAACTTTCCAAATGACATTTTCTCTGCCTTACTCAATTATTCCAGGGAGAACAGCCAACAGGAGTGATACTACAAAACTTCACCTTAGCTGATGCCGTATCTACCACAAACATTCCTCCCTGAACTCCGTCAACTCTAATCCCTTGGTAACGACCAGGGAGAGGATCCTCCATGTTAGAAACCACAGGGCCTGAAAAAGCTCGACTCACCCCCAAAACACTGACAAGCATCAAACAGGCAACGAATAGTTTTCTCCATGTCGTCATAAACATCCCTCCTAAAAAATAAAAGCTATTCCTTCATCGCCATATCACCAAGCCCTCTGCGGCTATTGGATCAACATCAACCCCTTATGGGCAAGTGAGAAACGCCTCCAACCTGACTACCGTATGGAGGTCTCTTACCGATCAACCCAGCCTCCTTTCACTCCAAATATCATAAGAAAAGATCAGACCATACAATTTTGATATTTTCTTCATTTAGTCCTAACAGGAATAAGAATTTTTATTCCTGAATGCCAATCCAAGTCTCTGACGAGGCCCACTTAACAAAAAAGCCAATAGAACGAATCCCTATCCGATAAAGACCTGCAGTACTGCACTCCCTGCCTGTTTGGAATAGGATTCATTGATCTTTTATTGCCCCATTCAAAAATTTCTGTTACCGTGGTTCACGTAACTACAGTGATCACCTCGCACGTCCCGCTTGTAACTCAAATATAGGACTAACGTATGGCATGGGAACCTAAAGATCCGTGGGGAGGAAGCGGTCAAGACCCCCTCGATGAAGCGCTTCGGAAAGCACAAGACCAACTCACTCGACTCGTGCCCGGACGAGGTTTCAAATCAATCATTTACATAGTCTTAGCAGTCCTGGCTCTCTGGCAATCGGTGTTTATTGTGGCCCCGGACGAGCAAGGTCTGGTGAAACGATTTGGCGATATTGTTCGCGAGGTTGAATCCGGACCACATTTTAAAATTCCATTTGTGGAAACCGTCGACACCCCAAAAGTTGAAAAACTCCATCGAGTAGAAGTGGGATTCCGCACCGACCGAGGACGCACTCAATTCGTTCCCAAAGAAGCCCTCATGTTGACCGGTGACATGAATATTCTGTCTCTCGAATTCATCGTCCAATATAAAATCAAAGAAGCTAAAAATTATTTATATAAAGTCGCCGATGTCGAGTCCACGATTCATAACGCCGCTGAAGCAGCCATGCGGGAAGTTATCGGAAAAAGTAAAATTGATGAAGCGCTAACGATCGGCAAAGCCCAGATTCAACAGGAAGCTCAAGACCTGCTTCAAGGCGTCCTCGATCAGTACCTGGCTGGCGTCCAAGTGGCCACAATCCAACTTCAGGATGTAAATCCTCCGGAAGCCGTCGCCGCAGCCTTTAAAGATGTCGCCAGCGCCAAGGAAGATCGTGAAAAACTCATTAACCAGTCTCACGGCTACCGAAACGATTTAATCCCCAGAGCAAAAGGGGAAGCTGCTCAAGGCATCAACCAGGCCAAAGGGAGCGCACAGTCAAGAATTGCGCGGGCGGAGGG
>JBATLR010000318.1:0-6902 GCA_049289415.1 Nitrospirales bacterium | reverse complement strand
ATGCCCAATAGGAGGGTCATGCCATGCCAGTTGAACGAATGAATCCGTTTGTTTCTGATCACCCCCATGGGGTCGAAGATGAAGGTCTGGCATTGGTTAAAGCGAGGTTCACTCCATATGCCCAGAGCTCGACCTAAACGGTGTGTAGAGTCAGCCAATAAAGGGATGGAAAGGATTTTGGTTGTGGGAAGGTGCGATCCGTGAAACGAGTGAGCGGGGTGTTGCATACCCAATAAGAGGGCGCCCTGTTTTTGGACGGTTCTGCGAAACTGATTGAAAAACACTGCATCGCAAAATTCAAGTTTGGGAAGGCAACACAATATGCCCCATTGTCCCTCCAGGCTCGCTAGATCCAATTCGATCATATTTCCCTTCAGCAGTGCAGGAACTCTCATGTGTGGCAGAGTGTAATGTCCTATGTTCATGGGGATAGCCTCCATTGTTTGTGTCCTCCGACTAAAAAGAAGGGTTGGGCGCCCCGGAGGAGAACAAGAGGCCCAACATTATTGGGCGGGTACGAGGTAGCACGCCCTGGTATATTGTTCGGGTTTATGGATTTGTTGTATTTGTGATTCCTTTTATAATGATAATGAAAATCATTTGTATTTTCAATATAAGTTTAAATAAATATTTTGGCCATGGTCAATAGGCAGAGAAGGCATGTATTGAGTCTATAAACTAATTGGAGCGATTCTCTTTCATTCAGCAGGTTTTTTAACCCGGAAGATTCCGAATCCGCCTGACCGAGAGGCATCGGGATGACGAATCACGGAAATAATAAGACATTTGGCGGTGGTGAACGGCCCATACGGATCCTCCACCTGTTGCTGTAGGGTTTGGCCAGATGGTTTGCCCGGATAGATGGACGAGGGGGTTGTAAGTTTTGGGGCATGTTTAAAAGGTGGAAATCGGTATGGCTTATTGATCACGTGTTCAGCCATGAGCGATTTGCGGGGCGCCAGGACGGGATGAATGACATTTCAAGGTGTCCAGGCCTCCTGTCCGAAGCAGGGCCGAATAACAGAACTGATGTTTCGCCAACCTTTCCTTCACCGCCAAACAGGTTTCAATGTGCTGTACCATCTCAAGCTTCTAGTCCGTGGTGAAAATCGGCAGAATCCTCTTCTCTTCCATGTTGTTCCCTCCTTCTAAGAGCACTCAGGTTGTACGTCTTTGGTGTGTTTCTATGAAAAACAGGTCACGCTAATAATGAAAACCGTTCTGAGGCGGATTGGGAAGTCCGTAGAACCGGGATGAACCATCCTTAAAAGAGAGTTTTTGCCGATGTATGGTTTTGGTGATTTTTTATTCTCGGCTGTCCGAGTAGTGGGAGCGATAAAAGCTTCTTGCAAGAGGAAGTCGTCAAAAAAACAAGCCCACGGGGAATGTCTCCGCGTGGGCTTAAGGATTTGCGGTTTCTTTCAGTTGTTAGAATTTGGTGTGTAAGTCTTTCCTTGAGACGTTATGTTCCTCGTTTACTCGTAGTCTTCGTTTAAAGATCGTAAAAAAGCCGTTAAGGCCGGGATGTCTTCTGGGAGTAAGACGATGTCTTTGAGCTGGGAAGCACCATTGCGAAGATTTCCGTTTCGCGCTAATTCCGAGTTTGTAATATACCCTTGAATCACCCCTTCCAGTGTATCGGTAATACCGGTGTGACTATATGGCGCCGAATGGCCCAAATCGCGAAGCCCGGGAGTTTTAAAAGTGGCAATCGCTTTAGGTAAGAGCCGTTCAGGTTGACAAGCCCGGAATCCACGAAATACGCCAAAGTGTTCATTCAATACGTCTTCGCAAAGGGTTTCCCAAATGGACAGCTGAGATTCAGGGAAATCGGGATTCCAGAAGATATTCCACACCCCGAGATCGGTCAATTGCGAGTTTTCCGCTATGGGAATAGACCGGAAAATTTCTTGGGCATGGGGATGGTGTGAGGTAGCCGGGAGGAATGCGTCCGGGTTGCTATTTCGTTCTTCCAGCCCGGGAATGACAAGGCCCGCAAAGGCTCCAGGTCCATGGATCCGATCATACTCCAACTGAGCAATTCCAGTGTTGTGAAAACGGAAATCGGTGAAATTTGGTGGGGTATGACACGCAATGCAATTCCCAATTCCTCCCTGAGCCAAATCACTGGGGCGAACATGGCGGCCTCTATGGCGATGTTTATGCTGATACTTTTGAGCAAAAAATATTTTCAACCCTTTTAATTCTTCAGGCCCAAAGGTGAATGGTTGGTTATGAAACTGAAACTTGCCATCTGCCGTATGGGGATTTTTCTCAACGAATTGCAGGGTCGGGCTATCGGAAGAAGAGGTTGAGGGCCATCGGGAATAATTTTGCAAATCGTATGATTCGAGAAATTGAATCTGTTGAAGCAATCGACGAGCATATGAATGCGAAGACTCCCATTTATCCGGTCGGCGTGGCAAATCGTTGATCTCAAGAAAGACATCATAGGGAGAGAGAGTGTAGTTCCCTTCGTCATCCTGTGAAAACAGAAGTTGGTCTGCATAGGCGGAGATGAGTTGAGAGACTGCCTGCACGAGTTGCAGATCGGTAGCTGTAGAAACTTCGACACGAAAATTTTCAGGAATCAGAAAGGCTGGAGGAATCGAGGGATCGGTTCCAGCGAAGAGAACAGGGTAGGACAGTCCACCAAACTCCTTGGCCAGATTTCCGGTTCCGGAGTCCTCACGAATGATTCGGGCAATATGTGAGATGGCGATTTCCTGTTCATCGGAAAGCCATCCAAAGTCGCGCCCGGTGAGTGTGCCTTTGACGTTTTCCAGCATCGTCGGGAATTCAGCATCGGCATGAAGAAAAAATTTCGGTCGGGGAAGAGCCGCATTAACCATAGGGGGCGCGTTTCGAAGAGTGGTCTGTTTTCCGTCTTCACGGGCTGGAAGAGGGCTGCGACGCGCAAAATCCGAATAAGTTTTCATCCCGTATTGTGGAACATCGACTAGTTCATCCACAAAATGGCAGCTTCGACAATTCCTGGATTGACCGGCAAACGGGCCAATGGCAAATTGATCGGGTGGAAGTTGCCAATTCGTCACTTTGTCGAGGGTGGGATCACCTTGGGGCAAGGGATCATTGACATCCCCTCCGTCATTTAAAAAGACTTTAAATATTTGAGCAAATCGAGTTTCGAGAAACAATCGTTCTCCGTTGGCGACTTCCGGTGGATCAGCGTCTTTTACTTCTTGTCCAAAGACGTGAGGGATGACCCATCCCCCTCCTGAGAAAGTTGTGAATAGCGCAATAAGTAGGATGCGAATAACGTGTGTGGAGCGCATTGCGAATATACTCATGAAAATTCCCCCCAGCAATGAATTAGGAATGAAAAATGGTGGCTCTTCGGCCTAGTGGGAAAGGACATTCTTCTGTGCCTTACCCATTTTTCTCGTGATGATCTCCCTCCCACCTCTTGCTGAGAGGGGTTGGCGAGGGACCCAGGAGAAGATCCCCCGCCCTTGAAGACGGACAAATGAGGAGTGCCCGCCTTCAAATCGATAAGCCCAAAACCTCAAGACAACGAACGATAGAGGGACATAAAAAAAGCCCATGATACCCGCTTAGGGCTCATGGGCTCTGGACTATAGTCTCTGGCCTACAATCGTTGTATTGTGAGTCGCGGGTTAGTCGTCAGATTCCTCCATCATAAAGGCTGCTTTTTGCCACCACATTTCATACATTGGGACAATAAACATAATCAAAAATCCGACAAGCATCAGCAGGTCACCGGTGAGCATGGTCAGGACGAATACCGGCGACACATAGGTAATCAACCAGGGGGAGACGAGATCGAGGGTCACGCCCAGAAATGATATCCAGGTGGTGATGACTTTCAATGTGGGGCTGATCATCGTCAAATACAGCACATGCACCATAATCATGAACACGACGGGCATGGTAAAGAGGTGGAAATGCGTGGTCTCGGACAATTGTCCGAATGGCATAGGTTCACCGAACGTCGCGTCTGACCCTCGGTAATGCTCGGCGAGGCCTTGGGGGCTAAGCTCTGTCATACTGTGCGCCCAAAAAAACGTAAAAATAAACCCGGCGAGCATTAGGAGGAGAAACCAGGTATACACCAGACGAATGTGGCGGTCGGTATCGCGTAATCGAAATCGAGCATTGAAATTTCGCATTTCATCGCACAGGCTCTAGAATCCTAAGAGGGACTCCAAAAATCCTTTTTCGCTTCGGTTGGCCATATTGATGGCATTCCCCTTACCTGATGGTTTTAAGTACAGCTCTTCAACCAAGACCAACGAGCGTTTGACGCCGGCACTCATGGAACGAACGGACATGGTGGCACCGGAAATATTGATGATGTCACGGTTGATACGGATAGGATGGTAGGGAGTTTTTCCTTGATATTGGTAATTGAACCGTTTTTTTCGTACTTCACTGCCTCGGGACTCACGATATACCAAGACTTCTACGTTAAGGACTTCCCCCTGAGGGTCGACACCCACCATGTAGGTCATGGGTTTGTGTTTTCCAATGGTATTTTGAATAAGCGCCCACCCGTCGATCTTGCCTTTCGTCTCTCCAATAAAAAAATCAAAGGAGGTTTCTGGGAAATTCCATCCGATACGTTCTTGGATGAGCTTCTTTTGTTCTGGGGAGAGAGTAATCACTTCGTTGCGGATGTGATCGGAGTCGGGAAACATTAACTTTGCTGCTTCCTCTGGGGTCAGGTAGACGTCTTCCTGGCCCATTTCTTGTGCAGTCAGGTACCGCTTCAGTTCATCATCCCATACCGGGGCATTCTGGGCATGGGCGAATGTGGCTAGAAACCACAGAGAAAGACTGCCAAAAATAGCGATGTTTAAGATTCGACGAAGCATCCTTCAGCCTCAAGTTTTTTGGTTAACGTGTTCAAAATCTGATTGATCTCTTCTTCAGAAGGTTCAACGGGAAACCAATCATAAATCCTGGCTCCTCCACGAAATCCCCAATGTTCCCGGCGTTCAGCGAGCTGAAGCCGGATCACGTTTGATTGGACAGGTGTGAGGGTTAGGCTGAGCTGCGATCGCTCTTTATTGGTCAAGCCTTCACGGCGGAAAAGCCCATATTGTGGCCCCTCAACGTATTGCACCCGCCATCCCGTTTCAATGAGACCTTTAGTTTTATCTTTAACACTCACCGGGTAAGCTTTGAGGGTTTGCAAGGAGGAATCCCAAACCGAATCCATCGGACAAGCCAGATATCGCTCGGAAATCTTATCTGTGCCCCCTAACGAGGCGCATCCCATCTGAATGCCAAAACACAGCACCACGACTACCCAACGGTCTATCGGCTGAGAAATGGAAGATACGGGAAAAAACATCATAAAAGTAACGAAAATGAGAATAGATATATTTGAAAATGATTCTTATTATGATAATGAAAACGAGCTTATGCTACCACCATGATAGATGCCAGTCAACCAGCTTTGAGATTGGGAATACAGGCAAATCATGGGAAGTATTCTTTCTGGCGAAAAGTGTGATAACGAGGAAGGGAGAAGGCAGATAACCGGTCTTCTCCCTTCCATGTTAAGCAGAGGGAGGCTAGAAGTACGTGGCTACGGAGGCCACGAATCCATGATCGTGCCCGCGGACGGTTTCTCCATCTCTAGAGATCGGCGTTTCTGGGCTATATTGATAATCAAACTTATAAACGGTGTCTTCTGTTGGGCGGAAGTTCAGGCCAAAAGTCAGGCGCTGATACTGTCCGAGTCCTTTTTTATGGTCAAGGTTCGTGTTGGTTTCTTCCCAACGAACCACCGCGGTGAAGGTCGATACCTCAGGTCGAAAATGGCTTGGCGCAAGCTTCGTCAGCCACTCAGGAAGGAAGTGGTAGTTTCCCTGGATGTAATACCCGTTCATGCGTTGGGGAAGTGGTCGACCAGTATTGGGATCAATAGCTGGGCCCCCGGTCAGGCTCTTTGAGTTATCCTTGACATAGGTCCACGCCGCTTCACCGATCAATTCGAACGGACCTCGCTGGAGAGTCCAGTCCACCGCCATGATGCTTAAGGAGCGTTTGCTTTTAGGATCGTAGCTTCCATAGTAGCCAGATCCGCCTATTTCAACGCCTAAGACGGGGCTGTAGGCCAAACGGCCAACGATTGACTTGCCGTTGTTGTTGTCAAACCCGTCACTGACACCCGTTTTCCGTTGACGAGCGTCTTTGATTCCCTTTCCTTCGGTAATCACGCCAGAGCAGGTGCTGTAATCACTGCCTGACACGCACCCGTCGTCTCCCTCGTATCCATTGAACCCTGTGGTGACATAAAATTCGTAGTCCAACTTGGAGAGACGGCTGGGATAGACGGTTCCGTAGAACCCGACGCCGGTTTCCGACAAGGTCGTGGGAATGATGTATGTGTCGACAAGGGGACGTTCAGTCAGATCGCGCAAGGGGCTGTCATGCAGGAGGTTGAATTTTCCGACGGGCAAGAGCAGTACGCCGGCCCTTAAGTTGAACGGTTCTTTTATGAGGTAGTCAACTGTGGCGAATTCCAGGCTGATCTCGGTTTCGGTTCCCTCCCGAATGCCGTGTTCAATTTCGAGTTCCGCAGCCATTTTTACATTCTCGCTCACGTCGGCATAAATGAACGGGACGAATCGATGGATGTCGAATGTGCTGGGGCCTG
Source organism: Nitrospirales bacterium (assembly GCA_049289415.1). GTDB lineage: Bacteria > Nitrospirota > Nitrospiria > Nitrospirales > UBA8639 > Nitrospira_E. The sequence goes on along the minus strand of JBATLR010000318.1, from coordinate 253 downwards.
AGTTCTTCTTATTTAAATATTCAAAGTCCATATAGCCGCCGACAATGGCCTTGGGCGAAGAAACGAAGGGACGGGCATAGATCAGACCACCTGACCCTGTCATAGAGGAATCGGCTTTTTGACGCTTCCCTTCAACCGTGCCAAGTTCCTGAAGATTTTTCCCCGAAGTAGGAGGGTCCGGTGCGGTCCCCGGTTGGGCCATCGGTGGCATGCCTGCCCCTGGGGACCCGTGCTCTTTCAGGTAGTCTTGGAC
>JBATLR010000317.1:0-3184 GCA_049289415.1 Nitrospirales bacterium | reverse complement strand
GACAAGGAGTCACCTGCTGATTGCGGGTATCGGTGCCATCCTTCAATACTGCCTGATTGTCGGGTTTGGCCTTCAAGGGGCAGCGGCCGCAACCCTCCTGGCAGAAATGCTGCTCATTGTCCTTTTGGGCAGTCAGCTTAAGGCGTTGTTTGTGTGGCAGAGCATTGGCAGACGAATTGGCATTTGCACTCTTGCCGTCATAGTTTTCCTGGTGCCTTTGGGGATGTGGAATCATCTGGCAATGCCGGTCACAATACTTTTTTCAGTTCTAATTTATGGCGGGGTTTTGGGTATTTTCAAGGACATTCGACAGAACGAGCTTACACTTATCCTCAACTACTTGGCTTACAATCGGGGAATTCCAAGTGCGGTTTCCCAAAAGCCAATTACGAAAACCGGACAAACTTAACCCAGTTGGGTGGGACATTTACGCAATGCGCTTTAGAACAATTCACGATATTTCAGAGTTGGATTCCATTAAAGATGTGTGGAGAACCTTTGAGATACAACCGAACGGCCCTACAGTATTTCAGTCCTGGTCTTGGAATCGGATCTGGTGTGAGCAGGTTTTAGCTTGCGACCCACAAAAGCGATTGGCTGTGAAGCTTGTTGAGGATTCCGCGGGTCGACCTGTGGCCATTCTCCCCTTTTTTGAACAGGCAATAATGGGGGAGATGTTGCGAGTGACCCAGTTTCTTGGACACCGGATGTCCACTTATAACGATATACTCCTTGCCGATCCGAGTGACATGGAAGTATGCACAGCAGTCGTAGAGTCGCTTTGCTCCGACAGGCAAACAAATGGCTTCATTCATCTTCGCCAAATGTCTGATGAGTCGGTTTTTACAATGGAGCTCATCGATCGCGGGCTTGCTGAGCCCCAGTGTCAGCGTGCGTGGGTAGAGGCTGACCCCGAGAAGCCGGATCCTTTATTGCGAGTCAGTAAGTCCAGGAGAAAACATCTCCGCCAAGCGGAGCGCCGTTTGCGTGAGAAGGGAACTGTTGAATATCGTGTGTGTCGAGGAAGCGAGTTTCCGTCTGCTTTTGACGGATTGATCGATTTGCATTGCCGGCGGTTCTTGCAAAAGGGGAAGGAAACGAACCTCACGAGCCAAAACGTTGACTTCCTCAGGGAGGCGACCGCAACGCTTAGCAAAAAGGGGCAGGCTGAAGTGTTCCAGCTTCGATGCAATGGTGTCACGATCGCCGGGGTGCTCCAGATTATCGATCGGAATCGTTACTATTCATTACAATCCGGATTCGATCCTGAATTTGCTGACTATTCACCGATTTGGTTGCTCGACGTCGAAAGTATGCACAGGGGATTCACAAAACTTGGCTGTACACGTTACGAACTCGGTGCGGTATACAATGAGTACAAATATAGCTGGAAGCCCTCCTTGGCGACGAGTTATATGGCAATCTTTAATGCCGATAACTGGCTGCCTCGAATGGCGCAAAGTGCCTACCAATATATATTCAGAAGAGACAGCCAACTGTTAGAAGTGTAAGAGAGGGTTCAGGAGAGGGCGAATGCAATGACCGCAATAGACGGCACTTCTCCCATTTTCACGCCCAGGCTAAAGAAGAATACTTTTTTTGACTTTCGGTGAATAACGCTGGGGCCACGCCTTGGTTATAGGAGTGGCAGTGTTGCAGGTATTAAAATCCTTGTCGTCTAATCAAAAGTGAACGTCCAAGTATCTGGTCTTCTGATGTCCACGGCCTGATCGGCATATCCGCCGCCGGTTACTGCCGTCATTAATCCCAGCCCTTCAGTTTTGGGACAGGTAGCCCGGTGCAGAAAAGTGTTTCAATGAACCTGACAAAAAACCCGGGCAGACCATAAGCGTCCTGATCAACAAGGGCAGTAATGTTGATGTGACGCAGGATTCGTACGCATAAAACAAAGGCGAACCAATGAATGCACGCGTTGTAGAAATTTTAGGTTCATACAATCAGCAACTGAAATCCTATGATGAAAATGGGTTCCTTGTTTTTCGGAACACAATTAGTGAATCGCTTATTAATGAGATGAAAGCGTTTATTACCCAAAAAGAAGCAGAAAAAGTAAAAACATTCACCCTACTTTCAAAAAGACGTGCTATCGGTGTTCACGACAGCTTGATCGCAAGAAAAATACTTCAAGAGTTTTGCACCAAGAATAAAGAGATCCTCATTGAGATTTTGGGATCAAGCTCTCTAGTGACCGATATTTCTGTGTTGATATCAGAGGCCAAAAATGATGCACAAATGCTGCACACGGATTCCCCTTGTCGCGTTAGCGAAGAATGTAACTTGATTGTCCCCTTAGAGTCATTGAACGCTGACAACGGTCCGACGGAATATGTACCAGGATCTCATTGGAGGAAGAAAAACAAGGTATACCAACACACTGTTCTACGTTCATTTATGCAAGGGAAAAAGGAATATGTGGTTTGGAGTTTAAAAAGTCGAAGCAATTTCAATTTAGCGGTTGCAAAGGAAGGCAAAGTCATGTTCTTAAAACTGATGGCCTATCCGGTTTTTCGTTTAATTTACCTTTTGAAACTGGGATACAGCAGGATCTTTCATCAGCAATACGTCGTAAAAGACGAGGACATAAAACAATTCATCGCTGATAAAGGTGATGCTCTATTATATTCTTCTAGTTTAATTCATCGGGGTGGAAAAAACTCAACAAAGAATAATAGGTATGTCCTTAGCGCCTTAATAAAAGAAAACAGAAATAATCGAAAGGCGAACGTCAAGTATCAAGAGGACGACCACAACGACTATTTTACAACTAGCACGAAAAACTGTGGGACTCTTCATGATTACCTTTATGGAACCTTGTAACTTGTCAGTAGCACTTGGTACCGAATTTTGCAACGGTTAGTCTAGATGAGTATTACTCTAGATGGCCTCAATCCACTTCTCGGACAATGTCTTGAAAATCCGGAATGTCAACAGAACAGGAACGGCCGGCTCTGAAAATGGCCGTTCGAGCAAGACCCCAGACCTACTGGCGGTTCCACGCGAATCATGACTTCCCAGAGAGTGAACAAGAGGGATATTCGGTTATGAGCCCCATAAAGGTCATCGAATATCGGTCAAATACGGAAAGTCGTGTGGAGGGGAGGGGGCAACGTGGTCCCATTGTATCCAGGGGAGAGCCGTCCCCTAGAAGTGACTCACAAAATAA
>JBATLR010000316.1:0-26010 GCA_049289415.1 Nitrospirales bacterium | reverse complement strand
ATTGCTCAGTTAAGTATGGAAGGTAGTGAGTCAGACAGCTATACCACCGAGCAGATCGACATACTTAAAAAAGCAGCTTCATTAGGCAGTGATGCCGTCGTGTTTGCCAAGCCTGAAAAACATGTGGAGCATGGAATCAGCTACCAGAGCCCCATGATGATGGGTGGACCCTGGGGAATGGGATCCTATGCCTACCCCGGTTGGGGATATGGGGGTCCCTACGGACCATGGGGAATGGGGTATGGAATGGGCGGCATGGGGTATGTTGGAGGCGTGGCCCTTCCCTACGATTATACCGTCACGTCATTAACCGGTATCGCCATACGATATACGAACAATGGGCATACTCAATGCTAATGAATTGAGGGGACAATTATAGAGGCGGTATTTTCCCGGCCTTGATGGGGACAAATACCGGCATGAGTCAGAGGGGCATGAACAGCATTCCCAACCGAGCGATAGGGGTACAACCGTAATCAGCGTGTCGGAAGGGATCAGTCCTTTCGCATTGAGGAGAATGGCAGAGTGAAAATGCTTGAGACTCTTCCCCATTCTGTGTTTACATCGAGGATGTTCCGTAACATTCGGATATCATCCTTGCACATGGCATCAAATATATTTTGATAAATTTTGGATTCAGATGAGTGACCAATTCGACTTTGATCTCTTATGCATCGGCAGCGGCCCGGCAGGCCAACGAGCGGCGATTCAAGCCGCTAAGTTCAGGAAGCGAGTGGGAGTGGTTGAACGTCGCCAGTGCGCGGGCGGCGTGTGCATAGAACTCGGGACCATTCCCAGCAAAACCCTACGCGAGGCGGTGTTATCCTTCATGGCCAACAACCTTCCGTTCCTCCAACAGACAAGAAATCGGGAACGGCACCGTCCCACAGCGGAACAATTATTTTCACGTGTGCAACTCGTCAGAAGCCGGGAAGTCGATGTCGTGGAGGATCAGCTTTGGAGGAATGATATCGAACTCATTTCCGGCGAAGCCTCCTTCACCGATGCCCATACCCTTGTTATTCAGACAGAACACGAGACAAAAACCGTCACAGCTGAGAATATTCTGCTTGCAGTCGGAACCGTAGCCGCCCCGCCCCCTGGTACCGGCGTGGATGGTGAAATCATTGTCACCAGTGACGAGATGGTCCACCTCACATCTCTGCCCAAAAGATTAGTGGTGGTCGGGGGGGGCGTGATCGGGATGGAGTATGCCTCCATGTTTGCCGCACTCGAAATCGACGTGACTGTGGTGGACAAACGCGAGCGCTTGCTTGAATTCCTGGATAACGAAATTGTTGAGGAACTCATTCATCAATTGAGAAACCGGGATGTGACCTTCCGATTGGGAGAAACCGTGGAAAAATTAACCATAGCTGAAGGTCCGCCCAAACAAGCGGTGATACAACTGGAGTCCGGGAAGCGCCTTGTGTCCGACATGGTTCTGTATTCCGCTGGGAGAATCGGCGCAACCGATCGATTAAATCTCGCTGGGGCGGGGCTGACCGTGGATGAGCGAGGACGCATTGCGGTTGATCAAGATTTTCGAACGCAAATCCCCCATATCTTCGCCGCCGGGGACGTGATTGGGTTCCCCAGTCTCGCCTCCACCTCTGCCGCCCAAGGCCGACGGGCGGCCTGCCATGCCTTCGGGGTCAATGCCGGTCCCATGGATACACACTTTCCCTTCGGCATTTACGCCATTCCCGAAATTTCCATGATCGGCGCGCATGAACATGAGCTGACCGAGAAAAAAATCCCTTATGAAACCGGGGTGGCTCGCTATAAGGAAATTGCCCGTGGGCAAATTATGGGAGATGACAGTGGGTTGCTCAAGATGCTGTTTCATCGTGAAACCCGAAAGCTTCTTGGCGTCCATGTGATCGGCACTGGTGCCACGGAACTCATCCATATCGGGCAAGCGGTGCTGGAATTAGGGGGCGGGCTGGATTATTTTCTCGACCGCGTCTTCAATTATCCAACACTTGCGGAATGTTACAAGGTAGCCGCCTTAAATGCCTATAATAAACTTTCCCAAATAGGATAGCGCCCTTAGACGATGATGGATCGCCAACACCCCCCTCCATATTTATTTCACATGAGAAGGTTGTTTTTGAACCCTTCCCATGAATCAAATAAGTTTTCCACTCACCAGAATGACCATGCGTCTTCACATATAGGAATCAGACGGGCATTCTTTGAATGGCTCAACGCAGAATCATGCGGGTAAACTTTCCTCAATTCCGAGGGCAGAAGTCTAGAATGATCTTGAGCCGGAGATACTCCTCATCACGATAGCCACAGGCCCGAGATTGAATCACGGTATCCTGGAGTTTGCCCGCACGTTCGTTCATCGGCAACAATGGTTTATGGCCTTATTCGACATTTCCCCGCATTAGACGCCAACGTACTTGCAACGGTTTGTCTATAGGGCGGATTCTGGGCCATCCACTCCACCTGCTGGATGTGAGACTAAGGCGGCAACACGGTTAAGGAAGGGGCTTAGAAGACCTTTTTCAGCCCACCGAATCTCATTCCGGGACATCCCTGTTCGGTTCGAAAGATTTCAATGGCCAGCGCGCTACTTTATGACCGTCTGCAATTCGCTTTCACGGTCACATTTCATTATCTCTTTCCGCAACTGACGATGGGGCTGGCCTTGCTGCTGCTTTATCTGCGGAGCCGGGCGCTCGTTTCCGGTGACAACCACTACCATGAGGTTGCCCGGTTTTGGACAAAGATCTTTGCTTTGAGTTTTGCCTTTGGTGTCGTGACCGGCATTCCCTTGGAATTCCAGTTCGGCACCAATTGGGCGAAATTTTCCAACTTTGCCGGCGGCGTGATCGGCCAGACGCTGGCGATCGAAGGTCTCTTTGCGTTTACTCTGGAATCGTCATTCCTTGGTATCTTGCTGTTCGGGGAAGGGCGATTCAGCCGACAGGTGCAATGGGCCGCAATGCTGATGCTTTTTCTTGGATCCTGGCTTTCCGGCTATTTCATTCTGGCGACGAATGCCTGGATGCAACATCCGGTCGCCTATACGGTGGCCCCGGACGGACGGTTGTTCGTCGACAGTCTTTCCGGCCTACTCACGAATCCTTGGCTGTTCTGGCAATACGCTCACAACATGACGGCCGCCGTCGTCACGGCTTCGTTCGTGATGGCGGCAGTCGGTTCGTTTTACCTCTTATCCGGTCTACACGTGAAATATGCAAGGACGTTCCTCCGCACCGGCGTGGTGGCTGGCGCTATCGCCACGGCATTGATGATCTTCCCGACAGGCCACGAGAACGCCAGACAGGTCTTTGAACACCAACCGATCAAAGGCGCAGCATTCGAAGGGCTCTTCAAGACCGAGCGTGGCGCGGGCATGTTGCTCGTCGGTCAACCGAATATGGAAACCATGACGATCGACAATCCGCTCGTTGTGCCGGATGCGTTGAGTCTTGTGCTCTTTGACGAACTCTACGCCACGGTGAAAGGGCTCGACGCGTTTCCGCGCACAGAGTGGCCCGACAATGTAGCACTCCTCTACTATGCCTACCATATCATGGCCGGGCTTGGAACCATGCTGGCATCGGTAATGGCACTGGCATTGCTCTGGCTCTGGCGGGGGCGATTGTTTTCCGCGAACTGGCTGCTCTGGCTGCTCATGCTTGCCGCGCCACTTCCCTATCTCGCCACAACGGCTGGCTGGATGACCGCCGAACTCGGCCGCCAGCCCTGGCTGGTGTATGGCCTGCTCCGCACGGTCGACGGCAGCTCACCGCTGGTCCATTCGGGCAACGCACTGTTTACGTTGCTCGGATTTCTCGGAATCTATCTTGTGTTGGGACTGCTTTTCCTATTCCTGATGGCTGAAACAATAAGACATGGCCCGGCAAGCTCCTTCCCTGAATCTGCGAAGGGCTAGGAACCGGTAAGATGGAAACCTTCTGGTATGTGGCCGTCACGTTGATGCTGGCTATCTATGTCGTCCTTGACGGATTCGATTTTGGCCTGGGCATCGTCTATGGCTTCGTCGCAAAAACTGAAGGGGACCGACGTAAGGCCTTGGCCGCCATTGGCCCCATCTGGAACGGCAACGAAGTGTGGCTGATCGCTGCAGGTGGCCTGTTATTCTTCGCCTTTCCCAAGGCCTATTCGGCAGGGTTCAGCGGTTTTTATCTGGCCTTACATCTGGTCTTGTGGCTGCTGATTGCCCGTGGACTCGCACTCGAACTCCGTTCGCACGTGGATCACGCACTGTGGCGGCATTTTTGGGACGTGGCGTTTGCCGGAGCGAGCCTCTTACTAGCAGTCGTGTTCGGCGTGGCCTTGGGCAATCTCATTCGCGGGGTGCCCTTGAATCCCGAAGGCTATTTCTTCGTGGCCCTCTGGACAAATTTCATGACAGGACCGGAGCCGGGCATACTGGATTGGTTTACCATCCTTTTAGGAGTCACAAGCGGAGCGATCCTCGCCATGCACGGCGCCAATTTCCTGGCCATGAAAACGGATGGCCAGTTGCGGAACCGGGCGCGACATGCGGCCTGGCTGGCTGGATCAACCGTGGTTATTCTGATCGGGTTGGCCCTGACGTGCATTCCCTTTGTCCAACCTTTATTTTATCTTAATTATGCCGCCCATCCCATCGGATACATTTTCCCCGTCCTCAGTATGGCGACGTTGTTGTCGGCTCTCGAGATACGAAGGCGCAATTGGGATGCGGGAGCGTTTTCCGCGACGAGTCTGTTGATATTGACAATGCTGGCCAGCACAGCCTGGGGGTCATATCCGAACATCCTGATTGCAACGAATGATCCGGCCAACAGCTTGACCGTGACCAACGCCACCGCCGGGGCCTATGGCATGCAGATCGGACTCTGGTGGTTTCTGGTCGGATTCATTCTACTCATTGCGTATCAAGCCTGCGCACATCAGGCGTTCCGTGGGAAGGTCAAACTCGGCGGACACTAAGTCTGCCCGTTCTGGAAGTTCGCCCTTCACATCCTCCTCGCGATCAGGATCTCTCGACGACAAGCCTCTGAGCAGGAAACCGCCACGTACGCGTTTCCCGAATAGCGCCAGCATCTCCAAATGGAATGACTGGCGACGCATCGACATGTCTCGCTCTGTCTCATCCCTGCTCTGGAGGTTGGACAGACCCTGCAGGGGAATTGTACGATCTTGTTGACGGAAGAAGAAACTGCAAGAGGCAGATGCGCTCATCGAAATAGACGAAGGTTGGCATTGTCCATGCCGGAAAGGACAAGAACATGACCGTCCCGGAAGAAGTAGTCTTCCTATTGGATGTAGATAATACCCTATTGGATAACGACCACATCGGCACCGACCTGAGCCATCATCTTGCGCAAGAGTTTGGCGAGAAAAACCGTGATCGATACTGGGACATTTTTGAGGCGTTGAGAAAGGATCTCGGTTATGCGGACTATCTGGGAGCTTTGCAACGCTACCGTCTCGAAAACATGAATGACCCGCAGTTGCTGATGATGTCTTCATTTCTGGTTGACTATCCGTTTGCCGAACGCCTTTATCCTGGCGCACTCGACCTTCTCGCCCATCTTGACCATTGGGGCCGGACAGTCATCCTCTCGGATGGTGATGTGGTCTTTCAACCGCGCAAGATCCAACGCTCGGGATTGTGGGACGCAGTCGACGGTCGGGTGCTGATTTACGTGCACAAGGAACACATGCTCGCGGACGTCGAGCGACGTTATCCAGCTCGACATTACATCATGATAGATGACAAGCTTCGCATACTGGAAGCCATGAAACAGGTCTGGGGAGATCGTCTGACAACCATCTTTCCCCGCCAAGGCCATTACGCGCTTGATCAAAAAAACATCACAGCCTATCCCCCGGCTGACATGACGGTTGAGCGCATCGGTGAACTGGTCAAGTATGATCTCCCCGCCTTACTCGGCATGGTCGATACCCGCCATACAGAATTAGAGATGCCATAAAGGCTATCCAAAAGCTGTCTTACCGGCTCGATTCGCAAAAAACCCCAACAACACTCAAAACACTTCACGCACTCCCGAATCTACAAATCCCATATTCGGACAATTCGTTCTACACTGGATTAATTGTTTGTAATATTCCTTGAAGGTATTTACCTACTCCCAATCATACACGTTCATAGTTCCTTTGTATCTAGATCAGCCTAAAAACTACGGATATTTTTCTCATATCAATCAATAAATTTCTGCACATGGTTCAGCCGTTTCTCAAAGGGGCATGAGCTCAGCACGCTTTATGCATCCATCACAATGGTTAGAGGGAGCAAAAAATCAATTCAAAATTTACAGTGAAGTCCAATCCTCTACCATCCCCTAAAAAGGAGGCGACACAATGAATAGAACTCATTAGTGGAAATGAAGTAAAGAATGTGTATGTCGGGACCAATCTCGGGACAGGTATTCAGGACATCGCCCATCCCACTGACATTGTCCCGCCGGTCAAGAAACCGCGAAGTATGAGGATGTGCAGGGTCTAACACACAAATCCATTTCATTCTCAAGGAGGTTCGTGATGAACAGCATGAAAATTATGGTTGGTGTTGTCGGTATCAGTCTTATGCTCGGAACGGGAGCATTTGCCGAGATGGTGGGCGGTGAGCCCGGGACCTCGAAAAACCCTAAAAGCAACGTACCCGATCAAATTCAACGAAGCTCACCTTCCGGAGAAAACGCCCTCCCCGGTGGAAGCGGACCGGGTGACCGCAGTGATGCCTTAACAGGAATGAAACATGAAAAGGCTGTAAAAGAAGGCCACGCTGAACTCGAAAAAAACGTCAACAAAACTAAGGGCGGCGCCGCGGCGATGGCAGCCGAGGAATTGCAAGAAAAAGAAATTTCTGCTCAAAGTGCAAAAAAGGGCGCCAAGAAAAAACCACATTAATTATTGAAAGGCAGAAAATTTGCCGGTGTGATAGGCAAGCCCCCAAGGCTTCAGAGAGGGGTCTTGCCTGACCACCGCACAAAACAATGGTGTGGCAATGTTCCCACACACCCTTTCGTTTCGCCAAGGTTGAAAGAATCCCGATTCCTGAGGATGCACGAAAAAAAGTCGAAGCCCTTCCCATAGGAGATGCAACTTTTTCTGTTAGATGCCTTAACTTCATCATTGATGTGAGTGGGGAAGCGGCTGGCCGAAATACACGTGTAGGATTCTCCGGAAGCGGATACCGATATCAGGGTTGAACACATCCGCGAACTGGTTACATATGATCTCCCGCCTTGCTCGGCGAATGGTCAATAGCGGCCATATAGAATAGGAGCCGCCATGAAAGCGATCCAACAGCTTTCTGGCCAATTCAATTCGAAAAACACTCGCCAACGCTATCCAGAAATCCTTCAGTACCTGCCGAATCACCTAATTTCATTTAAAGTAATTATGGTATTCTCATTCCTTCGGAGGGCTCAGCCTACTACTGTGTAGGCTGTAACCCTCTCACTGTTTCCGGTCTTGCTGGTGAAAGGCACGTCTTAACGTGGATAGGCGCGGCAGATAAGCACGCGTTTTTTCGAAGTCCCTCCATCTGGCCCCTGAGAATGGGGAGGACGGCCAGGATAAGATGACAGGAGAGGCTCTCAATGAGCGGTAGCGCACCATGCACAGGTGCGAAGTCACTCATGAGGGGAAAATCATATCAGGGATTACCGAAAGGAAATTCAAAAAACGTGGAATTTCGTCCCACCCCCATTGAAGGATTGGTCCCAAATTAGGACAATCTGGCTCTCATCCATGTAAATCCATTCACCGACTCACCCTCGGGTAAGTCAGGATTCCCCTGCCGGTAAAGGGGAATGAACGCCATTGCCGTTTCTGTTTGGAATCAATATCCCCTCTGGGCTGAACCCTCAGAGGGCTACAACCCTACTCTTCTTGGCATATCCTATGCATCTCAGAGGCAGCATGCTAAATCTTAAAAAAGGTGCTGTTCCACTTCTTTATCTCACGAACGATTCGTGTGCCGAGCATGTGTTTCCTGGTACGCTCGACGTCTTTGTGATCCTCCCGGAAGGCGATGAGATATTTCCGCCAGGCAGAATCCAACGATCGGGACTGTGGGATGGCCTCATGGGCCGTGTGCTTATTTATATGCACAAGGAGCAGATGCTCCAGAGCATCGAGCAGCGATACTCAGATCGTCATTACATCCTGGTGGACAACAAGCTACGCATTCTGGCGACGATAAAAGATGCTCTGGAGAATCGATTGACGACAGGCTTTTCACACCAGAGCCACTACGCATTTGAATCCGGGAATATCGCCGCCTGCGAGGGGGCACAGCCGACGCCCACATTGCGGTAAGGAGAAACGATGAACGCGACGCAACAACTACACGACCTTGGTCAAAGCCTCTGGCTCGACAACATCACGCGCGGGTTGCTAACCAGCGGCACCCTCAGCCGCTACATCAATGAATTCGCGGTGACGGGACTCACCTCTAATCCCACGATCTTCGATCACGCGATCAAAGAAGGTGCCCTGTATGGTGACGCCATCCGCCAGAAAGCATTCGCCGGCAAGTCGGGCGAGGACTTGTTCTTCGAACTCGCCATGGAAGATTTGGTGCAAGCGGCCGATTTGTTTCGGTCGGTCCACGATGCCACCGGTGGCCTGGACGGTTGGGTGTCGTTGGAGGTTTCTCCTTTGCTCGCGGACGACACGGCGGCCACCATCACAGCGGCAGCACAACTGCATGCGCGCGCACAACGCCCTAATCTGTTCATTAAAATTCCAGGTACGATCGCAGGCATTCCCGCGATCGAGGAATCGATCTTTGCGGGTGTGCCGGTCAATGTCACATTGCTGTTCTCGCGTGAGCATTATATCGCGGCGGCCGAAGCGTATATGCGCGGCATTGAGCGGCGAATGGCCGCAGGCCTCGATCCAAAGATCCAGTCCGTGGCATCAATCTTTGTCAGTCGCTGGGACGTGGCGGTCAAGAATAGGGTGCCGGCTTCGTTGCGCAACCGTCTTGGCGTGGCCATCGCCATGCGCACCTACAAAGCCTATCGCGATCTATTGGCAGGCAAACGCTGGCAGAATCTGGTTGCAGCCGGAGCATGGCCACAACGCCTGCTCTGGGCCAGTACCGGGACCAAGGATCCGGCAGCCCCGGACGTTCTATACGTCGAGGCGCTGGCAGCCCCAGATACGATCAACACGATGCCGGAAAAGACCCTCCTGGCCTTCGCCGGTCACGGGAGGGTAAGGAATGTCCTGCGCGTCCACGGTGGCGACGCCGAAGCAGTGCTCGCGGAATTTGCCGGCGCCGGCATCGACTATGAGGAACTGGCCCGAGAACTCCAGCACGAAGGGACGGCAGCCTTTGCCAAGTCCTGGCATGATCTGATAAACCAGATTTCCGCCAAAATTTCCACGATGACAAAGGTCGCGTCAGCATGAGCCGGGTGAAACCGACCACTCACACGACACGACCGGTGTTGACCAAGCGGCCTGTATGGAAAGCGCTGGCCGCGCACTATAAGACGATCCGCAGTCTGCATTTGCGCCAGCTCTTTGCCGACGATCCCCGCCGGGGCGAGCGCCTGACCGCCGAAGCCGCCGGCATTTACCTTGACTATTCGAAAAATCGCATCACCGATGAAACGCTAGGCCTTCTCCTTCAGCTTGCCGAAGACTGCGGTCTGCGTGAGCGCATCGCTGCCATGTTCTGTGGTGAGGAAATCAATGTGACAGAAAAACGCGCCGTCCTCCACACGGCCCTGCGCGTGCCTGAAGCCAAACAAATTCTTGTCAATAGTGTCAATGTCGTCTCTGAGGTACATGGGGTCCTCGACCGCATGGCAGGATTCTCCCATCAGATCCGCAGCGGCCAATGGCGCGGACACACCGGCAAGCGGATACGCCACGTGGTCAATATCGGTATCGGCGGCTCCGACCTCGGTCCGGTGATGGCCTATGAAGCGCTGCGTCATTACAGCCAGCGCGACATGACATTCCACTTCATCTCGAATGTAGACGGCACCGACTTTGCCGAAACCACGCGCAACCTCGACCCGGAAGAGACCCTCTTCATCATCTGTTCGAAGACGTTCACGACGCTGGAAACCTTGACGAACGCCCATACCGCGCGTGCGTGGAGTGTGCGCCAGATCGGACACGAGCAAGCCGTGCGCAAGCACTTTGTGGCCGTATCGACCAATGCCGAAGAAGTGTCAAAGTTTGGGATCGACACGGCAAACATGTTCGAATTCTGGGACTGGGTCGGCGGGAGATATTCGATGGATTCCGCCATCGGCCTCTCGACCATGCTCGCCGTCGGCCCCGATCACTTTCGTGCGATGCTCGGCGGCTTTCACGCGATGGATGAACATTTCCGCACGGCTCCATTCGACCGCAATCTGCCCGTGCTCATGGGGCTCCTCACCATCTGGTATAACAATTTCTTCAAGGCAGAGACGGTCGCTGTCTTACCCTACGACCACTACCTCAAGCGCTTCCCGGCCTATCTCCAGCAGTTGACGATGGAGAGCAATGGCAAGCACGTCACGCTCGGAGGCGCAAGCGTCGGGTATCAGACGGCCCCCATTTATTGGGGCGAACCCGGCACCAACGGCCAACACTCCTTCTACCAGCTGATCCACCAGGGAACAAAATTAATCCCCTGCGATTGTATCGGTTTTTCCCAAACCTTGAATCCGATCGGCCATCAGCATGACATGCTGATGGCAAATCTGTTTGCACAGACTGAGGCGTTGGCCTTCGGTAAGACCGCCGAGGAAGTCAAAGCCGACGGCATACCGAGCTGGCTGGTGCCGCACCGTGTGTTTGACGGCAATCGCCCGACCAATACAATTCTCGCCGAGCGTCTGACGCCGGAATCGCTCGGGGCGTTGATCGCGCTCTACGAGCACAGCGTCTTCACGCAGGGGACGATCTGGGATATCGATTCATTCGACCAATGGGGCGTTGAACTGGGCAAGGTGCTGGCAAAACGGACGCTTGCAGAACTGGAAAGCCCTGGTGAGCCGCAGCTCAAGCATGACAGCTCGACCAACGCGCTCATCCGTCGCTACCGCCGCTTCAAAAAAAGTCCTCCATGAATGGGTGTGGCAGATTATTGGAATATCCCCACATGCGAACATCGTACCTGCGTGGTCAGTCATGCAAAAGTATGTTCCCTCGCAGGCAAACCAGCCGACCCCCCGATCCTTGAGAGTGCATTGGCGACTTCTCCCGGGCAACCGGCCATTCCCTACGAGCCACCGATGAAGGAGACATCATGAGCCAACCAATCCGTGGCACCAACCCCCTCGATAATTTTCTCCCCAAGGAAATCGAGGGTTTCAATTCCCTGACCGAACTGGCCCTGGATATGCGCTCGTCATGGAATCATGCGACCGATGAAGTCTGGCGGCAGCTTGATCCCGAATTATGGGACATCACACACAATCCCTGGGTTGTCCTGCAGACCGTCTCGCACGACCGGATCAAACAGGTGCTTGCGGATCCCGGTTTTCGAAAAACCATTGATAGCCTGGTTCAGACCAGGCAGCAGGCAGTAGAGTCCCCCGCCTGGTTTCAGCAGCATCACTCGAAGACGGCTCTGACCTGCGCCGCCTATTTCAGCATGGAATTCATGTTGAGCGAAGCCTTGCCCATCTATTCGGGTGGACTCGGCAATGTCGCCGGCGATCAACTCAAAGCCGCCAGCGATCTGGGTGTGCCGGTGGTCGGCGTGGGACTCCTCTACCAACAAGGGTATTTTCGCCAGGTGATCGATCAGAGCGGGACGCAACAGGCCCTCTTCCCCTATAACGATCCCGGACAATTGCCGATCAGCCCCTTGCGGCAATCAAATGGAGAATG
Organism: Nitrospirales bacterium; assembly: GCA_049289415.1. Lineage (GTDB taxonomy): Bacteria > Nitrospirota > Nitrospiria > Nitrospirales > UBA8639 > Nitrospira_E. The sequence goes on along the minus strand of JBATLR010000316.1, from coordinate 14,163 downwards.
GTTGCGGTTGGAGATCGCCTTACCTGCTTACTCGATCTGGCTGCGCGTCTGGCAGGTCCAGATCGGCCGGGTGAAGCTCTATCTGCTGGACAGCAATGATGCGGCGAACTTTCCTGCTCATCGAGGAATTGCCAGTGAGCTGTATGGTGGCGGTCCGGAGCTGCGCCTCCAGCAGGAATTACTGCTCGGAATCGGCGGATGGCGCCTGTTGGGGGCGCTGGGCATCCAACCGGAAGTCTGTCATCTGAATGAAGGCCATGCGGCGTTTGCGGTCTTGGAACGCGCCCGCAGTTTTATGCAAGAGACCGGACAGCCCTTCGACGTGGCCCTGACGGTGACCCGGGCGGGAAACCTGTTCACCACCCATACGGCGGTGGCTGCGGGCTTCGACCGATTCAGCCCGACACTCATTGAACAATATCTCGGTGGGTATGCCAAGGAAAAGCTCGGAATTCCGATTCATGATTTGCTGGCCTTGGGCCGTCAGAATCCGCACGACACATCTGAATCGTTCAACATGGCCTATTTGGCTATTCGAGGGAGCGGCGAGGTGAATGGCGTCAGTCGTTTGCATGGAAAAGTGAGTCGGCATCTCTTTGCGCCGCTCTTTCCGCATTGGCCGGAAGACGAAGTACCGGTCGGACATGTGACGAACGGAGTCCACATGCCGACGTGGGACTCAGCCCCGGCTGATGATCTGTGGACGAAAATCTGTGGAAAGGAGCGGTGGCTGGGGACGACGGACACCCTGGAGCAGGACATGCGCCAGGTCTCTGACGACACCCTATGGCAATTTCGCATCGCCGCCAGCCAGGCTCTTGTGACATATGCCCGTGAGCGATTGTCCAGGCAACTGGCCGCTTCCGGCGCGTCGCCTGAAGCCATTGATGCGGCCAAGTATATCTTTGATCCCAACTCGTTGACATTGGGCTTTGCGCGGCGCTTCGCAACCTACAAGAGACCAAACCTGCTCCTGCACAATCCGCAACGGTTGCACAGCCTGCTGACCAATCCGGAACGCCCCGTCCAGCTCATCATGGCCGGCAAAGCCCATCCTGAGGACCGGGCAGGACAGGCCTTGATCCATGAATGGATCATGTTCATCCGCCAGCCGGAGGTCCGCTCCCACATCATCTTTCTAAGCGACTATGACATGCTGTTAACGGAGCGGCTGGTGCAGGGAGTGGATGTGTGGATTAACACGCCACGGCGACCCTGGGAGGCAAGCGGAACCAGCGGCATGAAGGTGTTAGTCAATGGAGGACTCAATCTCTCGGTGTTGGACGGGTGGTGGGCGGAAGCCTACACGCCGGAAGTGGGGTGGGCTTTAGGCGATGGACAAGAGCACGGCGACAATCCGGCTTGGGATGGGGTTGAAGCTGACGCGCTGTATGATTTGCTCGAACTGAAGGTGATCCCGGAATTTTACACCAGAGACGAGAACGGCATTCCCCAAGCATGGATCAACCGGATGCGGGAAAGCATGGCGCGGTTGACCCCGCGTTTCTCCGCAAACCGCACGGTGCGCGAATACACCGAGCAACGGTACCTCCCAGCGGCAGCTGCCTATCGGGCACGCGCCGCCGAAAACGGCGCGGCCGGCCCACAGATACTGCATTGGCGTCAGGCATTGGAACATAAATGGTCCGCGCTACGCTTCGGCGAGGTGAAGGTGGAGACTCACGGGGAAGAACATATTTTTGAAGTTCAGGTCTATCTCGACGATCTGGATCCGGATGCCGCGCGAGTCGAACTGTATGCCGACGGTATCAACGGAGATGGTCCACACCGGCAGGAGATGAAAAACATCCGGCAACTGGCCGGATCGGTCGGCGGGCATGTCTACCGCGCGGCAGTGTCTGCGGCTCGCCCGGCAACGGATTATACGGCGCGCGTGATTCCGCACTGCGACGGGGTTGCGATTCCCCTGGAAGAGGCTCACATTCTCTGGCAGCGTTAATCAAAATTTTCAAGGATATTGAATCCGGAAAGCACGCATGAAAGCCGCCAAACTCATCGTACAATGCCTGGAGAACGAAGGCGTGGCATATATCTTCGGTGTGCCGGGCGAAGAGAATATGGATCTCCTCGATGCGCTGATCGGCTCTTCCATCTGCTTCGTCATGACCCGCCATGAGCAGGGCGCGGCCTTCATGGCCGACGTGTACGGCCGGTTGACCGGCAAAGCCGGCGTGTGTCTCTCCACGCTGGGGCCGGGCGCCACGAATCTTATCAGCGGCGTGGCCGATGCCACCATGGATCGTGCGCCCGTCGTCGCCCTGACGGGCCAGGCCGACCAGGACCGGCTGCATAAGGAATCCCATCAGCACCTTGACATCGTTTCCCTGTTTCGTCCGGTGACCAAGTGGAATGCCACCTTGCCCATACCCGACATCATTCCTGAAGTCTTTCGGAAGGCCTTTAAGCTGGCTCAGTCCGAAAAACCCGGCGCCACACACATCGAAATTCCCGAAGACATCGCCTCTATGGAAACCGAGGGCCACCCCCTGCTCGTGCAATGGGTTCACCACGGGGGGGCCGCACCCGAACAACTCGACAAGGCCCGACGTATCATTGGGGAGGCCAGACATCCGATCGTGCTCGCGGGCAATGGCGTCATTCGCGGACATGCCTCCGAAGCGCTGGTGCGCTTTGCTGAAAAGCTGAACATTCCCGTTGCCACAACCTTTATGGCCAAAGGCACCATTCCCGATACCCACCCGCTCTCGCTCGGTGCCATTGGACTGGAGACCATGGACTATGTGAACTGCGAATTCCTGGAAGCCGACGTCGTGATCGCGATTGGATATGACATCGTGGAATATGCGCCCCATGCCTGGAACCCCAACCGCGACAAGAAAATTGTGCACGTGGACATGTCGCCCGCCGAGGTTGACGCGTCATACATCGTCGAGGTCGGGGTAGTGGGTACGATCACTTCGTCACTTGAAGCGCTGACGGATCGAGACCACGCGCCCGCCGCGACGCGTGCCTCACGATTTCGCCAAATGCTTCACGATGAATTGGCACAAGGGGGTCAGGACACGTCATTTCCTCTCAAGCCGCAAAAAATCCTCTCGGATCTGCGTGCGTCGCTGGCCCACGATGATATCGTGATCTCGGATGTTGGGGCACACAAAGTCTGGCTGGGGCGCCTCTTCCCATGCTTTCTTCCCAACACCTGCATCATCTCGAACGGGTTCGCCGCCATGGGCATTGCCCTGCCTGGCGCGGTGGCCGCCAAATTGGCACACCCCGACCGCCGTGTCGTGGCGGTTACCGGTGACGGAGGGTTCTTGATGAACTCGCAGGAATTGGAGACCGCCGTACGCATGGCTACCCCCTTTGTGGTGCTCATTTTCAACGATGGCGGTCTCGGCCTGATTCGCTGGAAACAACTGCAGCAATTCGGCAGATCAACATACGTGGAATTTCACAATATGGATATCGTGAAATACGCGGAAAGCTTTGGTGCGAAGGGGTATCGCATCGCATCGGCAGAGGAACTGGCACCCGTGCTGCGAAAGGCATTGAGCTCCAATACGCTTTCAATCATCGACTGCCCGGTCGATGCTTCTGAGAATTTACTCCTCACCCAAAGACTCGGCACTCTCCCCTCAATGCCTGAGGGTCAACGATGAACACACCGGCGCGTTCCCGGCAAGTCCTTCCTATAAGAGATGCCTCAATCCTCACCTTTCTGCCGTTAGGACAAATCTCTTTCCGGAACAAGGCGATAACCTCCTAAAACGCCAGATTCCTAGCCCAGCCGATCATGAGGAGAGTTTAAAGAGTTTGAGAATCAGGTATCCGTCTCCCAGAATGAGGTCGATGTGAATCTCATCATTTCATTCGCACGGTTCATCCATCAACGCTTCATCTGGTTTATCCTTGGCGGGTAGGTCATCGCGGGACTGTGCCCTGCGTGGGGTGTGGATTCGCCATGTCACACTGGGCCAGATCGAGGCCTTTCAAGAGCAAACCCTCGTCTCTCTTCCTATGCTCATGCTGGCGTTCCTTCTATTGAACGCCGGTCTGGGCGTCGAATTGGCAGGATTACGAGAGCTGCCTCAAAACCTGAAGATACTGCTGGTTGGGGTGGCAGCCAATCTGCTGGTCCCACTCGGATTCATCTTCGTGGTCAGCCGTGTAATGGAATTCTGGCACAATTTGGATGAGACGCAAAACATTCTGCTTGGCCTGGCCTTCATCGCCTCCATGCCGATCGCGGGTTCGTCCACAGCATGGACCCAGAATGCCAATGGCAACATGACCATCAGTTTGGGCCTTGTTCTCGCAACAACATTTCTCAGTCCTCTCACGACTCCGTTGGTCCTGCATGCCGTCGGCGCGATTACCACCGGCGATTATTCCGAAGATCTGCATGAATTAGCCACCCATGGGACTGGGATGTTTCTGACCATCTGCGTCATCTTACCCTCCGTGGCGGGAATCCTCCTCCGGGTTTTCCTGGGCCGGAACCGAATGGTGGCCGCCAAACCGTATCTTAAGCTGATGAATGCGATTGGCCTACTTCTGTTGTTCTACTCCAACGCTTCCGTTGCCTTACCAAAAGCCATCTCACATCCGGCTATGGATTTCCTGACCGTGATGTTGTTCATTGCGATCAGTCTGTGCTGTCTGGCCTTTTTCTTTGGCTGGATTCTCGCCCTGATTTTGCGAATCGATTCAGGCCAACGGACGGCACTCATGTTTGGCCTGGGGATGAACAATAACGGAACGGGGCTGGTTCTTGCGGCCATGGCCCTGGGTAACCATCCTCAAGTGATGTTGCCGATCATTATGTACAACTTAATTCAGCACCTGGTGGCTGGAAGCGTCAATCAATTCCTGCTTACCGCAGGGGTTGAAGAATCAGAGCCTGTAGGAAGTGGCCGACTGAGTTAGGACGTTCCACTTTACGAAAGAAAAAAAGCATGCGTACCAAGACAGCGTAAAGCCAATCCGGCCACGGTCCCTCAACCTCGTGCTTCAGGTGGGGAACGGCAATCAATGACTTATTAACAGGAGTAAACCAATGCTCGCCCACCAACTCCTTCGACCTGATGGCATCCTCGTGCTCGAACCCGACGCTCCGCTCGAAGCAACCGATTTTGAGGGCGTGGCCCATGAGATCGATCCGTTCATCGAAGAGCATGGGAAATTATCCGGGGTGATGATTCATGCCAAAGCCTTTCCAGGATGGGTGAATCTCGAAGCCTTTCTCGCTCATATGCGGTTTATCGAGAAACATCACCGCAAGATCACCAGATTGGCCATGGTGAGTGATAGTCGCCTTCTGACGGAATTCCCAAAGATCGCCGACCATCTCGTGCATGCGGAGGTCAAGCACTTCCAGGAATCCGCATATGAAGACGCCATGCGATGGCTGAAGGCAGGGGCAACTCGGGACAATGCCTAGAACAACACTCGAGTTCCCTGAACTCAAAACCAAGCCCACGTGGTTGAAGCAACTGAATTTAGCTTAGAAAGAAAAGCAATCAAACATGAACCAAGGAATAAACTTCAACTCCAAGAAGAAAATGACGGGAGGGTGCTCGCCGTCCATGTCAGCGGAAAGCTGGTCAAGGCGGATTACGAGCAATTTGTACCCGAGTTTGAGCGACTCGTCCCGCAGCATGGCAAATTGCGCGTGCTGTTCGACATGACCGACTTCCACGGCTGGGAAGCCGGTACGGTATGGGAAGACTTCAAGTTCGGCATTGAGCACTTCGCCGACATTGAGCGATTAGCCATGGTCAGGAAAAAGCCATGGCAGCACGGCATGGCGACGTTCTGCAAGCCATTTACAAAAGCGACGGTCCGGTACTTCGATCACGCCGACGCAGACGAGCCACAGAATTGTGTTGGACAAAGCGTAACGGCTTTCCCACGGACAACTTGGACGAGCGTTTGCTGGATTTTCGCAAGGGACGGGGCGGTCGGTTTTGTGATCGCTTCCATCTCATGATGGGCGCCATCGACTGCCTGCTGTAGACCGGCGACCAGGGCACCTACCTGAGGCTGCAGTTCACGGAAAAGTTCATCGAGCACAAAACACTCCGTCCACAAATACAGTTAAGATAGGCCGGAAATCCGGAACTGAAAGTGGAAACAAAAAGGAGCGTGACCCTCCAGAAAGTTTCCCTCGTCCGGCACGGCGAAACCCAAAGGAGGGTTACCGGCCGGCAAACCGGCATGACCGACTTGCCGCACACTGCGCGTGGCCAGCCTATGGCCACAACAGGGTGAGTGCTTGAACGGGTGCATTTTGCCGCCCTATTCGCTAGTCTGAGGAGGCGCGTACCGAGGCTGGCGAAGTTGACTAGGAGCCTTACCACGTTGTGTGCTAAAAAAGAAAAGCCATGAAAGTAAATAAGGTTCGTATTGTCATCGGCGTGTTGGTAATCGTGATCGTCGCCGGTTCTTTGTGGGTTTGGCATGCGCGGCAGGGCGTGGACGCACAGGACCGCCTGGAACTCTTCGGGAACGTGGACATCCGCCAAGTGCAACTTGCCTTCAACGATAGCGAGCGGATCACGGCGTTGCTCGTACAGGAGGGCGATCGCGTCCAGGCGGGGCAACTGTTAGCGACGTTGCACAGCCGGCGGTTTGAGGCAAGCGTAGCGTACCGAGAGGCCAGAGCGGCAGCGCAACGCGCAGTCGTCGCCCGCTTCGATGCCGGCAACCGCCCCGAGGAAATCGCCAGGGCCAAAGAGGACGTGAGGGCAGCCCAAGCCGAGACAATACTGACCGCACGCAACTTGAAACGTGTCCAGGGCCTGGCCCCTCACGATGCCGTCGCCCAAAAAGATTTTGATGATGCGCGAGCTGCACAGGACGTGGCCACCGCCAGACTTGCTTCAGCAAAGCTCACATACAATTTGATGTTGATTGGTCCGCGCAAGGAGGACGTTGCCGCGGCCAAAGCGACGTTGAAGTCAAATGAAGCCGAGCTCGAGTTGGCGAAAGAGGATCTGGCCAATTCGAAGTTGTATGCGCCTACAAACGGTGTCATCCAGAATCGTCTTCTTGAACCCGGCGACATGGCCTCGCCGCAAAAACCAGTGTTCACGCTGGCACTGGACGACCCGCTTTGGGTTCGAGCGTACGTGGCAGAGACCGACCTCGGAAAAATCCGCCTCGGGATGAAGGCCAACGTCATCTCCGACAGTTTTCCGGACAAACGCTATGAAGGCTGGGTGGGCTTCATCTCGCCCACCGCGGAGTTCACGCCGAAGACGGTAGAAACCTCCGAGGTGCGCACCAAGCTCGTCTATCAGGTACGCGTCTTTGTCCGCAATTCGCAAGACGAACTCCGTCTCGGCATGCCCACCGTCGTCATCATCCCACTGTCCCAACCGCTGGAGTAACGCCGAACTCATGGACGCCTCTGGAGATCCCAACCCTGCGGAGCGCGCGACCGAAGTCGTAATGGAATTGCGTGGCGTGAGCAAGCAGTTCGTCGCGGACGGGCGAACAGCTCAGGCACTGCGCGATGTCAGTATCACCGTGCGCCGTGGCCATATCACCGGGTTGATCGGCCCGGACGGTGCAGGCAAAACGACGCTGATGCGGATGGCGGTCGGACTCCTTGTGGCCGATGCGGGCCAGTTCACGACGCTGGGGCTCGATGCCGCGCGCGATTCATTGGCCGTGCAGGCTCGCGTGGGGTACATGCCGCAACGTTTCGGACTCTACGAAGATCTCTCCGTTCAGGAAAATCTCGATCTGTACGCTGACCTTCAGGGCCTTCCGCGAACCACCAGGCAGGCCCGGTACGAAGAATTGATGCGCATGACGGGACTGGCCCCGTTCACGGAACGTCTGGCCGGGCGGTTGTCGGGCGGGATGAAACAAAAACTCGGGCTCGCTTGCACGCTCGTGCGTCCACCCGAATTGCTGCTGCTTGATGAGCCGACCGTTGGCGTCGATCCCGTCTCCCGTCGCGAACTCTGGCAGATCGTTTATCGGCTCGTCCAACAGGAAGGGATGACCGTCCTGCTCAGTACCGCCTATCTCGACGAAGCGGAACGCTGCAATGAAGTGATCCTGATACACAATGGCGAAGTGTTGGGGCACGGGCCACCGAAAGAATTCAGGGAACGATCGCACGGGCGGACGTATATGGTGACCTCTTCTACTACCAAAAGGCGGGCATTGCAGAAATCGCTCTCGGCTGCTGCGGGAGTTGTCGATGCGCTTATTCAGGGGGAACATGTGCGACTGGTTATGGATAGCAATGTCCTCCCCGAGCCTGGGAAATTATTGCCGAATGATAAAGGCGTCCTCATCCAGCCGGTTTCGCCACGACTGGAGGACACTTTTATCACGATGCTGCAAAAACGACATTCGGGCGCTGCTGTGAGTGAATCGCCCAAGCCCACGACCAAAGACCCGATTCGTTGGCACAACGGCGATAGTCCGGTGATCGATGTTAAAAATGTCAAGCGGCGATTTGGCGATTTCTATGCGGTCAAAGGGGTGACTTTTCAGGTGAGCCGGGGGGAGGTGTTCGGTTTGCTGGGAGCAAACGGCGCGGGAAAATCCACCTTGTTCCGGATGTTGTGCGGCTTGCTACCCGCGACCGAGGGCGGCCTGCGTGTGGCAGGACTGGACTTGCGACAGGCTGCAGCGACGGCGCGGGCGCGGATTGGTTACATGTCGCAGAAGTTCTCGCTCTACGGCAATCTCAGCGTCTGTGAGAACCTACAATTCTTCAGCAGCGCCTACAATCTGTCGGGACAACGTCAACGGGAACGAATGGACTGGGCATTGACCGAGTTCGAGTTCACCTCGATGACCGACGTCACTAGTCTCGATCTACCGTTGGGCCACAAACAACGGTTGGCGATGGCCTGCGCGCTCATGCATGAACCCGAGATTCTGTTCCTCGACGAACCAACTTCTGGCGTTGACCCTCTGGCGCGGCGCGAATTCTGGGGACGGATCAACGCGCTGGCCGAGCAGCAGGTGACCCTGATGGTCACCACACATTTCATGGAGGAGGCCGAGTATTGTGACCGGCTGGCGATCATGGCCAATGGTGAAATTCTCGGGATCGGCACACCCGCAGAGATTAAAAAAGGACAACGTAACGCCGAACAACCGGAGCCGACGATGGAGGATGCATTTATCGCACTGATTGAAGGCAAGAGGCAAACCCCATGAGTGCTCCGGACGAAGAAACCTCACGAGGCGGCGGCAGCATGCGCTTGCGTGGATTGATCCGCAAGGAGTTCTTACAGATCCTGCGTGACCCGAGCAGCATCGCCATCGCGTTTCTGTTGCCGGTCCTGCTCCTGGTGATATTCGGATACGGCATATCGCTTGACGCCGAGCATGTGCCGATCGCCCTGGTTGTCGAGCAGCCCAGCGCCGACACCGCAAGTTTTACGGGAGGGTTTCAGCAGTCACGCTACTTCTCACCCGTCTTCATGCCCAATTTTCAGGAAGCCGAGTCAGCCCTCATGGAGGGTCGTGTGGACGCCATCGTTCGTCTGCGATCGGATTACGCGCGACAACTACGCCAGCCAGGTGGTGCGTCGGTTCAGGTGATTGTCAACGGCGTGGATGCCAACACCGGGCATCTTATCCTGGGCTATATGCAAGGCGTCTGGCAACGATGGCTGGAACAACAGACGCGAGCGCGCGGCGATACTCTGAGCGCGCCGGTACAGATAGACCAACGCGTCTGGTTCAACAGCGAGTTACGCAGCCGCAATTTTCTTGTACCCGGTCTTATTGCCATCATCATGACGCTGATCGGTTCTCTATTGACCGCGCTCGTGATGGCGAGGGAATGGGAACGCGGGACCATGGAGGCGTTGATGGTGACGCCGGTGACGATGCGCGAGGTGTTCCTGGGCAAACTGCTACCGTACTTCCTGCTGGGCATGGGGGGAATGGCGTTGTCGGTGGCCATGGGCGTATGGCTATTCGGCGTGCCGTTGCGCGGATCTCTGGTGCTGTTATTTGCAACATCGTCCTTGTTTCTGCTGGCGGCATTGGGGATGGGTTTGCTGATTTCCACGGTGACGAAAAACCAGTTTGTGGCTGGTCAGGTGGCGATCATCGCCACCTTTCTCCCCGCATTTATTTTGTCTGGATTTATCTTTGACATCGGCAGCATGCCGGGTGTCGTTCAGGGGATCACGTATCTGTTGGCGGCGCGGTATTTCGTCGCGATTCTGCAGACGCTGTTTTTGGCGGGCAACGTCTGGTCGGTACTTGTGCCGAACGCGCTGGCGCTGGTTGCGATGGCGGCTATTTTTCTCGGCGTGAGTCGGCACAAACTACGGAAAAGGCTGGAATAGGATACCACCATGTGGCGACGAATTCGCGCATTGATGAAAAAAGAGTTTCTTGCGCTGCTTAAGGACAGGCGAAGCCGGATCGTGGTTTTCGTTCCGCCCATTCTGCAATTGCTGGTGTTTGGGTACGCCGCCACATACGACCTGAATCGTATCCCGCTGGCCGTGTTTAACGAGGATCACAGCCAGGCGTCGCGGGATCTGGTGGCGCGGTTTGAAGATTCACCGAACTTCCAGGGGGGTGCGGTGATTTCACACGAGGATCAAATCGCACCGCTGGTAGACGCGAGAAACGTGCTGGTGGTGTTGAATATCGGTCCGCAGTTCAGCCGAGAACTGCTCAGCGGTCGATCGGGTCCCGTACAGGTGATCGTCGATGGACGCAACTCCAATACGGCGGCAATCCTACTCAACTACGTCAACACCATCATTGCCGAATTTAACACGGACTGGATCGCGCGCGCGGGCGGTGCGCCGGCGCCGGCACGCTTGAAAACACGGGAGTGGTTCAATCCGAATCTTGTAAGCCGGTGGTTCATTGTGCCCGGCATCGTTGGATTGTTGACGTTGGTGGTCACCACGCTGGTCACGGCGCTCTCCGTCGCTCGCGAGCGTGAGCAGGGCACGTTCGACCAGTTGCTGGTCACGCCGTTTCGGCCGGTAGAAATCCTCATCGGCAAGGCGCTACCGGGATTCATCATCGGTTTCGCCGAGGCGACGGTAATCATTCTGATCGCAATGATCTGGTTTCAAGTGCCATTGCGCGGCAGTGTATGGACGCTCTACGTAGGCGTGCTCTTCTTCCTGCTCTCGACGGTGGGGATGGGACTGATGATTTCATCCTTGTCGGTCACCCAGCAACAGGGACTGCTCGGCGCATTCCTGTTCATTGTGCCCTCGATCATCCTTTCTGGTTTCGCCACGCCCATCGCCAACATGCCCCATTGGGTGCAACAGATCACGCTCCTCAACCCCCTTCGCTACTTTCTGATCATTTTGCGGGGAGTCTTTTTGCAGGACACCCCGTTTCTGCTGTTGGTCAACCAATTTTGGCCCATGGCGATCATCGGCGTGGCTAACTTGGCGCTGGCAGGATGGTTGTTTCGAGCCCGCATGTATTGAAAAATTCGCTTAGAAAGGACTGTTGACTAAGTGCCAGCATGGTGGGTTTGTGCAATCCGCACTCCTTATCAACAAGAGGGTATGACTTCAGTTTTCATTGACGGGAGAAACGGTAAAGTGCCTTTCACACAACTTTATCGGGTCGGGATAGGCTGAATCTCAATCGAATCCAAGGAGTCCAAATGTCCATTCAATTCCATGAAGAAAACGGTGGAAGGGTGCTTACCGTGCATGTCAGCGGAAAGCTGACCAAAGCGGATTACGAGGAATTCGTGCCCGTGTTTGAGCGACTCGTTCGTCAGCATGGAAAGTTGCGCGTACAGTTTGATATGACCGGCTTCCACGGCTGGGAAGCCAGTGCGGCGTGGGAAGATCTCAAGTTCGGCGTCGAACACTTCGCCGATATTGCGCGGTTAGCCATGGTCGGTGAAAAGAAATGGCAGCACGGCATGGCAACGTTCTGCAAACCATTCACAAAAGCGACGGTCCGGTACTTCGATCACGCCGACGCCGCTAAGGCAAGAAAGTGGTTGGCCGAAGCTTAGCGGCACCGTAAAAGCGCGGCATGACAAAGACAGGAGGAATTTCTATCATGAAACCCAATACCGACCAGGCCAATTCGAAGGATGACCTGAAAACCCTGCCCCTGCCCGAAGTGGAAAAGAAATTGGAATCGTCGCCGGACGGTCTCAGTCAGGCGGAGGCACAGAAACGGTTGACTCAATATGGGCCCAATGAGATAGAGGAAAAGGAAACGAATCCATTCCTGAAATTCCTGAGTTATTTTTGGGGCCCTATTCCCTGGATGATCGAAGCGGCGGTGATTCTCTCGGCACTCGCCCGGCATTGGCCGGATTTTTTCATTATCCTCGTTCTGTTAGTGGCGAACGCCGCAGTCGGATTCTGGGAAGAACACCAGGCTGGCAACGCCATCGCCGCGCTGAAGGCCAAGCTGGCAAACACCGCCAGGGTGAAACGTGATGGGAAATGGACCACCCCGGCGGCGCGTGAGTTGGTGCCGGGCGACGTCATCCGCATGCGTCTGGGCGATATTGTGCCGGCGGATGCGCGCCTGCTGGCAGGCGATCCGATTGAAGTGGATCAGTCCGCATTGACAGGCGAGTCGTTGCCCGCCGAACGCAAACCTGGGGAGGCGGTGTTTTCGGGGTCCATTGTCCGCCAGGGCGAAATCGAGGCACTGGTCTATGGGACGGGTCAGAACACCTACTTCGGCAAGACCGCTCAACTGGTGCAGGAGGCCCATACTGTCAGCCACTTTCAACGCGCGGTGTTGAAGATCGGTAATTATCTGATCATCCTCGCAGTGGCCCTGGTAGCCATGATCATTAGCGTCGCGCTATTCCGCGGTGACCCAATGCTGACAACCTTGCAGTTCGCCCTGGTATTGACCGTGGCCGCGATTCCCGTGGCGATGCCGACGGTATTGTCGGTGACCATGGCGGTCGGCGCGCGCCTGCTGGCCAAAAAAGAAGCGATCGTGACCCGCTTGGCAGCCATTGAGGAATTGGCGGGTGCGGACGTGTTGTGCTCGGACAAAACCGGCACCCTGACACAGAACAAGCTGACCTTGGGCGATCCGTTCAGCGTCAACGACATCCCCGGCGATCAAGTGATTCTCAACGCCGCGCTGGCATCACGTCCGGAGAATAAGGACACCATTGACCTGGCCGTACTGGGCGGTCTGAAAGGTGATCAGGCCTTGAAGGGCTATCAGGTGACTCATTTCCAGCCATTCGATCCGGTGCACAAACGTACCGAGGCTGCGGTCAAGAGCCAAGACGGAAAGGCGTTTAAAGTGACAAAAGGCGCACCCCAGGTGATCTTGGAGTTGTCTGCCAATGCAGAGCAAGTCAAGCCCGCAATCGAGAAGGCGGTTAACGAATTCGCGGCACGCGGCTTCCGGTCGTTAGGCGTGGCCCGGGCCGATGGAGACCGCCCATGGCAGTTTCTGGGTGTGTTGCCATTGTTCGATCCGCCTCGAGAGCAGGCTAAGGCAACCATTGCCACGGCTCGCCAGATGGGCGTCAATGTCAAGATGGTGACGGGCGATGCCCTGGCCATCGCCCGCGAAACCGCCGCAAAATTGGGATTAGGCACGAACATCCTCGATGCCGGCGGCTTTGGCGACACCAAACATCACAAGACGGGGCAGTTGGCCGAATCCATTGAAAAAGCGGACGGCTTTGCCCAGGTGTTTCCCGAACACAAGTTTCACATCGTGGATGTGCTGCAGCAGCGCAACCACATTGTCGGCATGACGGGGGATGGGGTCAACGATGCTCCCGCGCTAAAGAAGGCCGATTGCGGCATTGCCGTGTCGGGCGCGACCGATGCGGCGCGCGCAGCTGCGGACATCGTGCTGATGACCTCCGGCCTGTCGGTGATCATCGACGCAATCAAGGAAAGCCGAAAAATTTTTCAGCGGATGAACAGCTACGCGATCTATCGGATTACCGAAACGATCCGCGTCCTGTTGCTCATGACACTCTCCATCCTGATATTCAACTTCTATCCTGTTACGGCGGTGATGATCGTGATGCTGGCATTACTGAACGACGGCGCCATTCTGTCCATTGCCTATGACAACGTACACCACAAGGACAAGCCCGAGACCTGGAACATGCGCATGGTGCTTGGAATCTCGACGGTGCTGGGGATGACGGGGGTGGTGGCATCGTTCGGGCTATTTTACCTCGGCGAACGCGTT
>JBATLR010000315.1:0-8142 GCA_049289415.1 Nitrospirales bacterium | reverse complement strand
GGCCGTCTTTATCGAACCCTTAGCCGCGGCCTGTGAAATTCCCCAATTAGTCTCGATCAAACCAACAGACCGGGTGGTGGTCATCGGGGATGGGAAGTTGGGGGTACTGTGCGCACAAATTCTTGTGCTTTCTGGATGTGCCGTTACTCTATTGGGTCGCCATTCAGACCATGACACCTGGCTCACCCACATGGGCATCAAGGTGACCTCGCATCCGGCTGATATTCCTCAAGGCGCAGATATAATTGTGGAAGCCACTGGAAGCCCCGAAGGACTTTCCACGGCCATACAATTAATTCGGCCCAGAGGTACCCTTGTGCTCAAATCCACGTATCATGGAGACGTGTCTTTAAATATGGCGACTTTTGTCATTCAGGAAATTTCTTTAATTGGATCTCGTTGTGGCCCGTTCCCTCCGGCCATCCGTCTATTAGAATCGAAGCACATCCGGGTCGACCCGCTTATCCATGCCCGCTATCCACTCCTGGATGGCGTTCGGGCCATGGAAAAAGCTGCACAACATGGCGTACGAAAAGTCCTGCTGCAAATGACCTAAATCCTGGCAAGTTGGAAATTTTTTTATGTATTCAATACTAATACTGGTTGAATGCTTCATCCTTTGGTATGATGGTGCTTAAATTAGCCGAGCTGGCGTAGCTCAATCGGTAGAGCAGCGGTTTTGTAAACCGCAGGTCGGAGGTTCAATTCCTCTCGCCAGCTCCATACAACACATGTGACTGCCAAGTTTCGGGAGGAGCGCAAACCTAAAGCTATCAGGAAGACCTCACGGACTGTTCTGTTATAGATTCAATCGTTCCCTCCCACCCTTCCAACCGTGTTCACCACGACCTCTGTGTTCAAAAACATTCTCATACGTCAGGAGTAGTATCCCACGTTTTGAGCTTTGAAGGTCATGATACAAGGCCTCTTTTCTTCCAAAATGCTACGAGTTCAACCGATTGTCCAAATTCACGGTCGCCAGCCCTTGTGTAATTCTTATTGAATTTTTACATTAAGAAAAACTGCTTTTGTTCAGGGAGTTATCTGTTAAAATAACTTGACATGACAATAGGTCGGTCCCGCAAGGAATTGCGAGAGGCCCCATTTCGTCATGAGGGGAGAAATGCCATATCCTCCAACATGACGAAAAGTCACAAAAGGATTAGGAATATTCCCTATAGGACACCCATCTTTTTTCGCATGTGCATGGTCAGATTGCGCACCCAATGAACGACGATAACCAAACAACACTGCCTGCGGAAAAATCTACCCCCACACCCCTGGCTGATCACATAAAGCCTGACAGCCTCAGACGACAATCGGTTCCTGGGAAGCCTTCGTCTAAGGCCCGAACACCCAGCCTGAATTCGCCGGAATCTTCACATGCAGAAGCCGTGTCCATGCTGAAAAAACAGTATCAGCTCGCAAAACGTCAGAAACGATGGATAAAACGAGCAGGGGGCATGGGAATCGTTCTTATTCTATTGGGTGGATTGGGCACATGGTTAGCGGGGGAGAATAAAGCTTTTAAAATGGCCATCCTGAAAGTCGTCGCTCCGGTAGTGAGCATCCATCTGAACCCCGAAATGGTTTCAATTCCTGCCGGGACGTTTCAACAGGGAGATAGCCGGGAAGAGAATTCGTCAAGCGAACATCCGCTACGAGAGGTCCATATCAAAAAGTTTGCCCTGGGGCGATTCGAGGTCACCTTCGAAGAATATGACCGGTTCGCCATATCGACGGGTCGGCTGCTTCCGGGAGATGAGGGATGGGGACGTGAAAGGCATCCGGTCATCAATGTCTCGTGGAAAGACGCCGTTGACTATGCAACGTGGTTATCGCAGGAAACCGGTTATCGCTATCGACTTCCCACAGAGTCTGAGTGGGAATATGCAGCCAGAAATATGGGAAAAGGCGAAATTTGGGCGGGAACATCAGAACAAGAACAGCTTGCGACATATGCCTGGTTCAACACAAACAGCAATGGAAGAACTCAACCAGTTGGCACCCAACAACCCAACGCCCTCGGCCTTCATGATCTGAGCGGAAATGTATGGGAATGGGTCCAGGATTGCTGGCACGACGACTATCAGCATGCCCCCACAAATGGGTCGGCCTGGTTAGAGGCGAATGACGGGAGTTGCGGAACACGCGTGAGGAGAGGTGGTGGCTGGACGAACGCGCCAATGTCTTTGCGTTCGTCGTTTCGTAATGGGTACAGCGCCGACTCGCGGAGCATCCAGATTGGCTTTCGCCTCGCGCAGGATATCGAATAGCATAGGGAATCTTCCCATTTTTGTATTCTCTTGCCACTGACTCCCTACCAGGATCATCACTCAATTAGGATCATCCAAGGAGTGAATCGGCGACCTAGAAAGTTCCTCCAAGGCCTAACGTCCAGACCGCATCAGGACGGAGTCCTTCATTTTTATTGAGGGGAAGCTGGACCGCTGCCTGGACGAGGGTGTTGGGAAGAGGAGCCCATTTTAATCCGGGAGCCAAATCGACGATGTCCTTTCCACTGTTATCCTTATCATCCAATTCATGACGGCCCAGGAGATCAAGTGAGAAGGCAAAGACAGGAATAGGAGCCAGATCAAACCCTGCCACATAGGTGAAAAGATTCAGTTCAGATTTGTTGTTGACGAGCACGAAGCCCGTATTCACATGGGGGCCTATCATGCCGATCGGGGACGAATAGTATTTAGAAGCCACAGCCAAACCCTGGAATTTGAATTCTCCGACTCCCATGAAGTTATCCTCGTTTCCCGTGGGAAAAGAAACATCCCCCCTGACGCCCAAATCAGGCAAGATTTCATGATTCTTCAGCATGTTATATTTGGTTCGAAGGACAACATCCCCGATTCCGGTTTTATCCCCCGAAGAACTGTCTTTTGAAGGGTCTCCCGTGCCGGGTGCGGTTCCATTGATCACGTATATGCCACTGCAATTTCCACCTTGAGTACAGGGGACCCCGTTTGCATCAAGCATGGTCGCCTTTGCTTTTGCTTTGATCTGGTTATGGATGAGAGGAACCAGAAGATTGACGTCCCAATTATCCGTGAGGCCATACGTAGCAAAAAACCCTACAAAATTGGTAATCACTTTGACGTCCAGGTCAACTTGTAATAGCTCATCTAATCCTGGGGCATTCGGCGGCGTTCCAGGCCCGGCAGTCGGAGAGACATCCGCACTGAGGGAAGACAGTTTCTGCCCATTAAATTTTTTGTAATTGGCGTTTGACCAGACGACCTGGAAATCAAATCGTCCTTTTCCAAGGGTGTCGGCCCGTTCCGCAAATAGTGGACCGAGGCTTTTGGTGACTTCAACAGGAACTCCCCGCTCGACATCAAACCGATACGCTGCCACGGTAGAGTTTACCGCAAATTGGCCTGTTTGAGCCCCAATGCCATTGGTCAGTTCATTAAAGGAATTAAACACCCCATTGCCAAAATCATTGGACCGATTGCCTGCAAAATTAGGATCTGTTTGAAACCCATTTCCCCCATAAAGATCAGGAATCACATTCTTTAATTCTTTGGCTTGAGTGACAGATTGACTGATGACGAGGATTGCCAACACAAGGAAAAAGGCCACCCGCTGAATTCGCCTACATACCAAGTTCTGCATGAGCCAATAAGTCATTATTTTTCCTCATATAATTGGAATAAACAAAAAAGGTTTCCCAAAAAAAATTCCAAACAACGGATTTGGCGCGATGGTCCAAGCGCAATTATCGACTTTAACTATGGGTTTGGGGGATGGTACGCTCAACACCACAGATCCAGAAGGAGGGTTTCAATCATCCCCTTCTTCAGCTTAAGTGGCTATCAGATGGAATCATATCCAAAAAACGCGATGCTGATGACGTAGAGAAAACCAGGCGATCCTATAAACTCTTTCCCATGAAGTCAATCCATATTTCCCAGAGGGACCGGCTGCACCTACCCCACACTCAGGCATAGTCCCCCCAAATTGAGGGAAATGACCGACGACAGGCTTCAGGAAGGAAACGTCTCTTATTTTTCAAGTCATGTACAAGGCCAACAATGGCATCTCCGAGTGAGGACCCAGTAAACTGGTCTCATAAACTGGCGCCGCCACGAGATCAGCATCATGCCTCTTACACGTTCTTTCAATCGTTGCCGTACACGTAGGACCTAACGAAACGAAAGAAAAAGACCAAAGAGGAAATTCTGTTGCATAAAGAAAATGGCCCTTGCTTGTTTTTTTCGAGAATTTTCATGAGTAAAATCAACAGAAGCCACAGGAGCAAGTGAACGGTGTTCGATCGCATTCTCCATCATGCCATCCTGAGAAGAGGATCCCTTCCCTCTCCCAGCATCTTGCTGCTCTCTTTCGTGCTATGCAGTTTGACCGCGTTGCACCTCCCAATACAGACACACGCAGATACCTCCAGTAATACCGTGAACGGAAAAGTTCCTGCCCAATACATAGCCGAAACCCAGGGGAAATCCTGGGCCGTCATCATAGGAATTGATAAATATCTAAACCTCGCCAGCCTGGCCTATGCGGTCGATGATGCGAAATCGGTGGCCCGCATGCTCGGGCGTCAAGGATTTACGGTCACATCACTCTACAACACCCAAGCTACGAAAAAAGCGATCCTTCAGGAGTTGCGGCAAAACCTTGTTACGCAAGTACAAAAAAATGATCGAGTGCTCATCTTTTTTGCGGGGCATATTGGAGAAACCCCCGGCAAGGGAAAGCAGCAACCCGTGGGCTATATGATGCCCGTCGATACCGAACCTGGCCTTCTTGCCGACACCGCAATCAGTGTGGACCTTCTTCGTGAACTATCCGAATCACTTCCGGCAAAACAGGTCTTATTTCTCATTGACATTTGTTATGGAGGCATAGCGGGTCGCAGTCAGCGTTCGTTTCCCCCCATGAACAGTAATTATCTGAAGATGATTGCCAGTGAACCTGCACGCCAATTGATTACTGCGGGAGGAACCGGGCAACAAGCCTTAGCCGGACCGAAGTGGAAACATAGCGTGTTTACCTATTATCTTCTGGAAGGCATCGGAAAGGGAAAGGGTGACCTGAACGGCGATGGGATCATTCCCACATCCGAACTCTTCGCCTTTCTCGATGAGCACGTGCAATCGGCTGCTCTCACCCATAAACATGTGCAACGACCGGAAATGTGGGGGTTGAGTGCGGATAAGGGAGAATTTGTCTTTATTCCCGAAAAATTTTCTTCCAACCCTCAAGTCGCGAATACCCCCAATCAACAAGGAAAGGCGAGCAATCCTGCACCTGGAACGGTCGAGACCATTGTCGGACTCTTAAAGAGTTTTGGAAACCCCCTGGATGTCTTCAACAACATGCCATCTGGAAAGAGCGAGCAGGCTGATAAACAAAAAACGGTGGAAGAAGAGGCTGCCGCGCTAGAGGCAGAGCGTGAAAAATTTGAATTACAAGCTCTCCAATCTTTAAAGGAGCAACGGCAGCGGGAGAAGGACCTTCAAGCGCAACTGGCCGAAGCCCAGCGCCTGGCTGCGGAGGAGGAACGCCGGCGGGTCGCCGCGGAACAGGCCCGTCAGGAACAAGAAGCTCTCTTAGCCCAACAACAAGCCGCCTTAAAAGCCGAACAAGCCCGGGTGGCCGCCGAAGAGGAGCACCGCAGACAAGTCTTGGCGGAACAAGAACAAACTCGGCTGGCGCAACTGGCCGAAGCCCAGCGCCTGGCTGCGGAGGAGGAACGCCGGCGGGTCGCCGCGGAACAGGCCCGTCAGGAACAAGAAGCCCTCTTAGCCCAACAACAAGCCGCGTTAAAAGCCGAACAAGCCCGGATGGCCGCCGAAGAAAAACAACGCCAACTGGCCTTAGCGCAACTGGCCGAAGCCCAGCGCCTGGCTGCGGAGGAGGAACGCCGGCGGGTCGCCGCGGAACAGGCCCGTCAGGAACAAGAAGCCCTCTTAGCACAACAACAAGCCGCCTTAAAAGCTCAACAAGCCAAGCTCGCCGCCGAAGAAGAGCGCCGCAGACAACTCTTGGCACAACAAGAACGGGAATTTCAAACTCAACTGGCCTTAGCCCAGCGAATGGTAGCCGAAGAAGAACGGCGACGAGTAGAAGCCGAAAAGGCCCGACTCGCGGCAGAGGAGCAAAAACGAAAACAACTTTTGGCGGAACGGGAACTCACCCGTCAAACTCAACTGGCGGAAGCTCGCCGAATGGCCGAGGAACAGGCCAGAATGGAAGCCGAGGAACAACGCCGCAAGGAAGCCTTGGCCAAACAGGAACTCACCCGTCAAACTCAACTGGCGGAAGCCCGCCGAGTCGCCGAGGAACAGGCTCGCATTAAGCAAGAGGCCGCGATGAAAGCCGAAAAGGCCCGACTCGCGGCCCTGGAAGAAGAACGGGAACAAGTCGCCCGCCTGAAGCAAGAGGCCGCGATGAAAGCTGAAAAGGCCCGACTTGCCGCGGAAGAGCAACAACGCCAGCAGGCCGAGGAAGCACGTCGCCTGGCTGATTTGGAAGAAGAGCGACGACGAGTCGCCGCAGAACGGGAGCGCAAGGAACTAGAGGCGAAACTTACGCAACCACAAATTATCCCGAATGGTGGAAATGATCCGGCAAAGCCTTCTCCTGAAAGTTCGCCATCGCCGGGTGCTATTTCCGCATTCACGCCTTCTCCCCCATCCCCCTCGGCGATTGAACCATCCTCGAACGAGAGTTCAGGGTTTTTCGGATTTTTTAAGAATATGTTCCATGATGACCCTAGCTCACAGCCAGCTGCCAGTGATCAAGCAAATGCATCTCAACCGGAACCCATCCTTGAAGCACGGCTACATGAACAAGATTTACCTGGCGCCGTTCAGTCCGCCCTGTCAGGAAATGATGACGTCCCCATGATCTTGATTCCCGCAGGAGAATTTAGGATGGGAAGCACTGAGGATCAGATTTCCAGCCTCCTGAAAGACTTTGAAGGAGTCCAGTTCAATGCCTTTCAAGCAGAGATTCCTCAACGCCAGGTTACCCTTAACGCCTATTATATTGACCAATATGAGGTCAGCTATCGCCACTATCGTGCATTTCTTGAATCGACAGGTCGGGCAGCCCCTGCGTTCTGGGAGAATGAACGATTTCATAAACCGGATCATCCGGTCCTCGGAGTGACCTGGTATGACGCGACGGCCTACTGCACCTGGGCTGGCAAACGGCTTCCCACCGAGGCGGAATGGGAATATGCCGCCAGGGGATCTCAAGGCTTTATCTATCCTTGGGGGAACTCTTGGGATCCTCAACGAACCAATACGGCGAGTTATTGGGCGGGCAAAAACTTTTCATCAATGGCAAAATGGGGTGAATGGATGCAAACCGCTTTGGATCGCGGAAAAGCCGGCCCGTTAGAAGTTGGCACATTCTCGAATGGAGTGAGTCCATTTGGTGTTCATGACATGGCTGGAAATATATCCGAGTGGGTCTTCGATTGGTATACGCCCTACGAGAACCAACTGACGCTCATCCACAATCCCAACGGGGCGGACTCCGGGACCATGAAAGTGCATCGTGGAGGATCTTGGAGTGTGAGTTCGATTTTTGCCCGGTCAACCTATCGGGCGCGGGAAAATCCTGAAAAGAGAAGCCCGTACATTGGAATGCGTTGCGCCAAATCCGATCAGTAATTTCTTCAATTCATTCCCTGATCTCACTCAACAATCCAAACCCGAACGGCCTCTTGGACTGATGTCGCCCTAAAGCGCTCCTCTCAGCGAACAGGAACTACTGAATCTCCCAATCCGTGGAGGTTGATCCTGGGAACCCCACGGCGGAAATCGTCAATCCATTCATCAGCCACACCGCTACCGTCCCATTCCGGCTATTACGCCAAATGACATCCGCCCTGCCATCGCCGTTCACATCCCGCGCATCTGACATTTGCCAAACGGCCGGCACCCCACCCGGAAACCCTGAGGCGGCAATGGTGGCCCCGTTCATCAACCAGATTGCAGTACTGCCGTCAGTCGTATTGCGCCAAATCAGGTCCGCCTTCCCATCCCCGTTCACATCGCCCACACCCGTAATCTCAAAAGCCGAAGAGGCGCTTCCAGGAAAACCTACAGCCGGCACCGACAACCCGTTCATCAGCCACACGGCCACTCCCCCACT
>JBATLR010000314.1:0-16412 GCA_049289415.1 Nitrospirales bacterium | reverse complement strand
TGTCCATAGATCCCTCCTTTCGATAAAGGTAAGAAGCCAAGGCGAAAATCAGCCTAGGTAATCAACCTGCAGGTATTTTCTGCAGGCAGACGGTTCAACAAAAAATTTATGGCCGATTTCGGGAGAGAATACGAAAGGTAGTTATAGATTCAGCAGAGAGTTCAACACTAACAAAGGGGGGAAAGTAAGTCCACCTGAGAGCCGAATCCCTCATTTTCCTGCGAAAATGCCTTCAAATATAAAATATGGAAGGTGCCGATTCTCGGCCTAGCCCACCATTATAAAAATAAGCGGCACCCGTGTCATGAGAGAAATGCCGCCCACCGCTTGTATTTTTATTGACCAACTCTGCGTTTGGTCATTCGGACAATTGAGGTAAATGCCTCTTTCGGCTGATCACAAATCCTCCTCTATGGTCCTTATCTCAGGCAGCCATGGGCCATGTATGCCCCACTATGCGGACTTCGCTAATTCGGAAGTACAATGCCCGCACTTTGTGGCCTGAATGGGAATCGTCATGTGGCAGAATTTGCATTCTTTCGTT
This sequence comes from Nitrospirales bacterium, assembly GCA_049289415.1. GTDB lineage: Bacteria > Nitrospirota > Nitrospiria > Nitrospirales > UBA8639 > Nitrospira_E. Next base: position 15,868 of record JBATLR010000314.1, on the reverse strand, counting down.
GTAGGATCCGCAGGCGGGGCCTCTTTTTCTTCACGTTTCATCTGATTAATGGCTTTAATCACCATAAAAACGGCAAAGGCCACAATAAGAAAGCTAATAACCGAATTGAGAAATACTCCATAATTCATGGTAACAGCGCCCGCTGCCTGAGCATCGGACAAGGCAAGATATGGCCCTGGAGGCACTCCGTCCTTAAGGGTAACAAACAGGTTGGAAAAATCAACGCCACCCAACAGGAGTCCAATAGGGGGCATCAACACATCGGCCACCAACGATTTGGCTATAGTGCCGAAGGCCCCTCCAATAATGACCCCGACAGCCATATCGATAACATTGCCTCGCATGGCAAACTCTTTGAACTCTTTAAGCATCACATCCTCCTTATCATGAGCGTGAACGCTAGAACCTGTTGTTTTCCAGAATGATCATAAAAAGGCCACATCATCCTCTCTCAACACAAAAACAAATGCAAGATCCCTCCAGATATTCCTGTTCTTCACCTAGCCGGGCTTTCACCTCCAATACTTTCTGCAGGCCATGAAACAACAGGACCAGCGAAAGTCAAAAAACCTGGGGCGGCTGGCCTATCCTCACCTATTTCCAGTTGAAGACCCCCTCTAAAAGCCCCAACTGTCAAGATCAGCTCGAATAGGTAGCCGCCCTGGGCGTTCCACACCCTGACAAAAAGTTCAACAGTAACGACCCACCTTCTAATCGCCTTGTGATGCGCATCTTTGTGTTTTCAAAAAAAAACATTCATCCATGAGTCTTCCCATCTGACGATAATCCAACGGTTTTTTTGGCTCACGAAAATGTCCCGTTTCATCCGATGGAGGAAGATCTCCCAATACCACCACCATCGGAGAACCTGTGGCATGGGAGATTTCAGCGCTCATGCCACGCTTCAATTGTTCCAGAGAGTGGCTTTCAATGAATAGTGCATCAAAATCCTTCCAAGTTTGCTCCATCATGGCCTTTGGCAATTCCTCAAGGTATTCGCAATCATACCCGTGCAGTTTCAATATCTGTCCCAGGAAATCACGAATTAAATGATCCCTCGTGACAATCAAGACGCAACCTAGCCTGGAGCTTGACTGAAGAACTTCCTTTTTCGCCGTTCCCATCAGGTCACTTCCTTCCCGGAGGCTGCGCAAAAAAGTCTGGACTAGACACGTCCCATTCAGAGTTCGTTGCTTAATACGGATCATGTCTGAATACCAATTTGGAATAGGCACAATGCTCTCCTGGCATTCAGACAGGCCCCCATCTTCCATTTGACTCACTGATTTCTGATGGGTCTCGTCTATTCCTAACCCAGCACGAAACTTCTCTTTGCCAAAGAACCTCTGAGTCGGATGCGAATTCCGTGAGGGAGAACAGATCCCTCGACACCTCCGGAACATAACTCCGGACCGTGATGACCGTTCCCTTATTTTTTTGACTACTTCGACGGCTGGTATCCCCGCCTGAACCTTCCTGTCACATTTCGAATAGATGGCTGGCCTCGGGGCAATGTCCTTGCCATTCCACGCAATCCGTGGCTCCAGCCCTTCCGGTTCTATTCCCAAGGTACAAAACAACACGCCTAACATTCCGAATGCACCGCAGAGACTCAGGAAGGAAATTGTATGAAGGCTTTGAATGTTCATTGGTCGGATTCCACCTACTCATGGGGTACCCATATCACTTAACAAGTATGATGCCAGATGAATTTCCCTTAAATTCCAACCATTCCCGTTTTTCATAGAAAATTTTTCCCATTATGAAACAGCAGGCTGTCTCAATGTGTTTCAGAAAAAAAAATGTTGAATCACGTGTGAGAGAAAAAGGAAGGAGGAAACACAGGAAGGAAAAGCACGTTAAGGGCCCGAACACTCACCATGCTCGGGCCCTCCAATTAGAACCGCGACTTACGCATCAAATGCATATCCGAGCGACAGAATATATTGCGTGTCCGCTTTTTTGGTTCCAGGAGCCGGGGAGTTATCGTACCGCCAATTGACCTGAAACGTGGTAATGAAGTCTTCCCAGATATTCATACGAATACCTTGTTGAGATGTCACATACCAATCACTGGTTTTATCAAGAGAAGGGAATCCTTGATGCTGATGAAACAGCGTCAGATTGGGCAGGATCGGCCAATGAAGATTCACCGCCCAACGGCCGGTAAAGTAATTGACATCATCCGCCCGTTTAAAATCCTCATTAAAATACCCCAATCCGACTTCACCATGGAGTTGCAATTTGCTCAAATACGGGCTGGCATAATCTCCCTCATCGATGAGTTGATATCCGGGTCCGGCAAACACGGATGAACGAAGATTAAGATCTTGAAACGTATCCTGCTCAAACAACACACCTGTATACACATAGAACCGCTTAGTCACAAAGAAATCCATTTTGACCGTTCCATAGGCATTGCGGACATTTAACTGACCATCATTCTCGCCATACAGGTAACGCCCCAATATACTCAATCGCAACCGTTCGCTTCTCGCAACCAGTTCACCCACAAAACTAAAGTTTTTCACGTCCGTGTTCCCGGAGGTAATGGACCCGCCAAAATTAAAGTTGCCGGTAAAGGCGACGGCCTTTTTCACCGGGGGATTCACCGCCAAAACCGAATCAAGCTGCACCGCTATGGGTTCGGGTAATAACTCGGTTTTGATATCCAAGGTCCCGGGCTTCGTCATCGCCGGTTTTCCTTGCAAAATGGTTCCATTACTCAAGACAAAACTCATGGGATCCTCGGTATCGATTCCCGTGACTTCAGACCACTTGATGGTGATGGGATCCTTCCCCTCATGGAATAGGGTCTTAATTTGAATCTTGCCCTCGGTCATTTCCACGATTTCCCCATAGATTTGACTACCGTCTTTCAGCGTAATTTTCGCCAGGGGACCGGCCAGGGACCATCCCGGCACGACCATTAGACTTAGACTCAAGATTGCACAGCACAGTCCTAACCTCCTGCTCATTGAACCTCCTTGATTTTTGAAAGACAACAAATGCACAGCCAGAAATGGGCGTTGGGTATTCCGTTGACCCGATTCAAACATGCTGTTCGCTTATTTGTATTAGAGGGGCGGGACAAAAACTTTGCGGATTTTTCTCTGGGATTTTTCTATTTCTTATCTGGGAATCTCACCAACATTCTTTTCCCATAGGATAATCGAGAGCAAATGGGCCGCCAATTGTACTTAATCGTGAGAAAGACCTGCAACCAAATTCAGACTTTTTAGATCAGATACGCGCTATTGGGAATTCTTGGAATCAGGAACTCAAAGATCTGAATCTTCTTGAACAATATGTAACTCGGTTAAACGTCGGTAAAAGGTAGAACGGCTCATACCGACCAATTTTGCGGCTTGGACACGTTTTCCTTTCGTTTGCGTCAGGGCCTCAAGGATAAGCTGGCGTTCATTCGGTTTACAAAAAGGTGATGCCTGAACGGTTGGAGACACTTATTTAAAACTAGACCTCCAATTAACAATGACCAATTCAATCTGAATGCACAATGAATTCATGGACTTATATCAAGAAACCATGAATGATCGACTGAACAATGACAGATGGAAAAGTTACACCTTGGAAGGTTCCAAGGCTAACCCAAACATAGAAACTCTCTATAAAGAGAACGTGAAAAATGAAACCACGATATGGGGGAATGGGTATAAGAAATTTAAAGAAGGTAGGAACGTCTGATTGGTCTTTTCACTAATCTTTTTCGGGCTCGGCATTTCCATGTTTATGCGTGACTCGATCTTCGTCAAACAGATCGGCCATTTCTTGAGCCATCACATCATTATCATGAGGAAGAGACACAACCGACAATTCTTTTTTTATTTTTTTGGGAGGGACGGCCTTAGGATCATTGTCGCCGGTTGTTTCAGAATCGTTGGGTTCTTCGGACGTCTTATCGTGATTCATGATGACATTCTCCTCTATGATGATTACTCAAACGATTCCAAATGGGACCGCTCAGGAAACTTAAGCTGACAACTGGGACAGGTCACAAAATAGACCGATTCACGAACCGAGAGCACCGCTCTGAAATCCAGGGACACCCCGCGATGCCGACAAGATGGACATGGAATTTCTTTAAGATGATATGGAATATCCGGCTGTGTTTGTACATAAAACTCCATATCGGTATGGACGGGGAACATATAATGACACCCTATGCAAATCGCTTTCCATTCCCCATCTTCCGTTGCCGTCCTGGAGTCGATTCCAAAGCGATTGGCCTTGCAAATAGGGCACTTCACTTCTCCTAACCGCGCTTCAACCTGCTTGACGCTTAATTGGGTCATTCTTCTTCCTTATCCATTCTGTTGAACATTTCCCTTTTTCAAGTATAGGCTTCCCCCCAGAGATCCCGCAACCAAACACTCCAGATGCCCTTCACACACCAGACTCTCAGGTGTGGGTATGGGTGTGGGTATGGGTGTGGGTGTGGGTCAGACCAATTTCATCACCTTTGAGCCCGAGTTCATTGGCTTGCCCATTAGGATACTTCACTCAAATGAACATGGCGATATCCAGTGCCGCTTCAAATCTGATACAACCTTCCAGGCCATACGGAAAAACTGACCCACGCACGCTCAACCTTTTTATTTTCCCTGCGTCACCCTCTATGCCCGAGCTCCCTGAAGTCGAAGTCATCCTCAACCATCTGAACCAGCATGTCCTGGGTGGGACCATTGCAACGCTCACCATACACCGTTCGGATATTGTGCGCACCGGACACGACCTCATCCCCTGGTTTCAGCGTTCCACGATCACCCATATCGCCCGGAAGGGCAAATGTCTAATCTTTACCTGCCATCGAGCCAACGAAACCCGGTATCTGCTTTCGGAGCAGGGAATGACCGGACTCTGGTTTTTCAATCCCGCCTTGGCCTCAACCCCTCAACACATCCATTGCCGCATCGAGATTTCCGGAGTTCCGGCCACTGAACTGCATTACTGGAATCCTCGACGGTTTGGCCGTCTCTGGCTGTTCACCCCACCGGAATTGGAAGCCTTCATGCAGCGCCGATTCGGTGTTGACGCCATGGATATAGGTGCACAACCCTTTATTCAGCTCATTCAAAGCTGTCGAGGCAGGCTGAAACCCTTCCTTCTCGATCAACATCGGCTCGCGGGGATTGGAAATATTTACGCCAATGAAATCCTGTTTCGGGCCAGAGTGCACCCACAAGCTCGCGGCTATCGGCTGGGCGCCTCAGCCTGTCAACGGCTCTATGACACCATGCATACCGTATTAGGTGAAGCCATTGCCGCTGGAGGGTCTTCCATCAGAGATTTCCGTGCTCCGGATGGGTCGTATGGACGGTTCCAGCAAGCGCACCAGATATATCAGAAGGCAGGATTGCCTTGCTTGCATGGGTGCCCCACTCTGATCACACGCCTGCAGAGTGAACGCAGCTCGTTCTTTTGTTCGATCTGCCAAAAGAGACGATAGCCTCTCATTTCATTCCTTGAGCCAAACTGAAACCTTTGCTAGAATCAAGTAAGAGTTTAATGGCGGCTAACCGGAGGTTGAGTCGAATACGACGTGCGAAAAATTAAACTACGAGAAGGGGTCGATTTAGCCAATCTTTTCGGCCCGCACGATCTGCACCTCAAAATGATCGAAGGGGAGCTCCAGGTGCGAATGGCAGCCAGGGGCGATGAAATTACCCTTCATGGTCAACCGGAGTCAGTTCTGCGGGCCGAACATATTTTGCGGGAGTTAGCTGATTGGACCCGAACCTATTACGAATTGAAACCCGACGATATTTCACGAGCCATCCTGGCGACAGAAGAAAAACGAGATACCCCACTCAAACCCTATACTGTTTCGGCTAGCGCGCTTCCGACAAAAAAAGGGAATGTCAATCCGAAAACTCCCAACCAACAGGCCTACCTGGAAGCCATTAACCAGTCCGATCTGGTCATAGCCATTGGCCCCGCCGGGACCGGGAAAACCTATTTGGCGATGGCCATGGCCCTTGCCGCTCTCACGCATAAACAAGTCAGTCGCATCATTCTCGCACGGCCAGCCGTGGAGGCAGGGGAACATCTCGGCTTTCTTCCAGGCGACCTCTTTGCCAAAGTGCACCCCTATTTACGTCCTTTGTACGATGCGTTGTACACCATGATGGACATTGATCGGGCCAATCGGCTCATCGAACGTGGCGAAATTGAAATCGCCCCGCTGGCGTTCATGCGGGGACGAACGCTCGACGATGCCTTTGTCATTCTGGACGAAGCCCAAAACGCCACCACCGAACAAATGAAAATGTTTTTGACGAGGCTCGGACTGAATTCCAAGGCCATTGTGACCGGGGATATCACCCAAATCGATCTCCCCGATTCGCAGAAATCCGGATTGGCGCAGATTGCCGACATTCTCCTCAATATTGAGGGCATACAATTTGTGTATTTTTCCGAACAAGATGTGGTCCGGCATCGATTGGTCAAAGAAATTATCAAAGCGTACGATCGGTTTGAACACCAACTGTCCAATAACAGCCCGCACAACATATCACCCGGCCATTCGACCGCATCTCCTGGAATTCATTCAAAATCAGACACCAACGGCCAGAGGCCCACGCGGTAACACCCGATGGCTGTGTGGCTTCGTTCTCACCTCCGGCGAGTATCCGTTCGCCCCCGAACTGTGTGCCGACTGACACAAGCCGTGTTACAACAGGCAGGGTATCCTTCGGCTGATCTGAGTCTCACCTTCGTCGGCAAGACTCGCATGCAGAAACTCAACCGGACGTACCGGCAGCGGGACTATGCGACCGATGTGCTAGCCTTCCCCATGCAGGATGGCTTACAGTCGCCACTGGCATTCGTGGGAGATGTCGTGATTTGTATTCCCGTGGCACTGGCTCAAGCTCCACGCTTTGGCAATACCGCCGATAAAGAAATCCTGCGTTTACTCATTCATGGCACCCTTCACCTGCTGGGGTATGACCATGAAACAACCGATCGGGAAGCCAAACGGATGAGGCGAAAAGAACGCACGATCTTCGGTCGCCTTTCTTCGCCGGCACTCCGTCTTCTTGCATAACAAAAAGCCATGCATCACTTATTTGACGTAATCGTCGGGAATATCAGCTATGAAATGGGTTGAACGTCTCCAGAAGGGGTTAGCAAAAACACGTCAGACCGTGCAAAAGTCATTGCGTCGCCTGGGGCGGGGGCACCTGGATCCCGTCGCCCTGGAAGATGTCGAATCCAGTCTCCTGGAAGCCGATGTCGGCATACACACGGTCGAGCGGTTTCTTGAGATGCTGAAAGATAAAACACGGTTATTCAGTGGGACCGATCCGACAGCGGTCCTCCATACTCTCCTGACGGACATTCTTCGGAAGGGCGAGACCGAACCGCTGGAACAACTTATTCGACGCGGCCCTCGTCCCTTTGTGATCCTGATCATCGGCATCAACGGGGTCGGCAAAACCACGACCATTGCCAAACTCGGGCATCGGTTGAAGCAACAAGGGTTACACACACTCTTTGTCGCCGGCGACACCTTCCGGGCTGCTGCGATTGAACAATTGGATATTTGGGGAAAGCGCACGGGTATCGAAGTGATCAAGCAGAAGCAGGGCTCCGATCCTGCCGCCGTGGTGTTTGATGGCATGGTCGCGGCGAAAGCTCGCAATGTGGACGTCGTCCTCATCGATACGGCCGGCCGACTGCACACCAAAATTAATTTGATGGATGAATTGAAAAAGATCAAACGAATTATTGCACGGGAAATGCCTGACGCCCCACACGAAACTCTCCTTGTCCTGGATGGCACGCTGGGGCAGAATGCCATTGCACAGGCCCGACAATTTCATGAGTCACTCGGCGTCACCGGTTTAGCCTTGACCAAACTGGATGGAACCTCCAAAGGCGGTGTGGTCGTGGCGATCGTCGACGAACTCAATCTTCCCATTCGTTTGATCGGTGTGGGGGAAGGGGAAGCGGACCTCCAGGATTTTCACGCTTCAGCCTTTGTCGAGGCCTTGCTCCCGACAGAAAACTTAGAGGACTGACACGTTCCAGCTTTCTGCCACCCAGCATTTTGTCGGAAAAAATATGGTGTTCGGAAATTGACCAAGGAAATCGGCTTGTGAGTTCCATTTACCTAATCTTCCCGCAAGCAATACGAGTCCCACCATTTGCCCTCGGATTCTTGCTGTGCCTGGCGATGGCGAATCCCCTCCAAGCCAAGGCATTGATGCCTATTCACCATGGATTACATATTGAACTGAATCCTGACACCCATGCCATTGCCGGATCGGACACCGTTCATCTTTCTCCATCTCATCGCGCCAACTCATCCGTCTCTTTCATCCTGCATCCTCAGCTCACGATCGATCGGATCGAATTCAACGGCACACGGCTTCCAATCCCCCATCCCTCAGAAGCCGCGACTCCGCCGCTATCAATGCGCCGGGTTATTGAAATTCCCTTACCTCCCCTTGACGGTCCGAACCAACCGGCTGTCCTCACCCTGACGTATCACGGCCAGATTGATGATTCTCCAAAAGCCTCAGGTGGACTTCGCTTCGTCAGACCGGATGACACCAACGGACATATTGGACCCAACGGCGTGTATTTGACCTACGAAACATTCTGGCATCCCACATGGGAACAGACCCTCTCGACGTATGATCTCACCCTCAGTCTTCCTTCAGACTGGGAAGCGATCACCCAAGGCCGGGAAGTTATCAATACCGTGATGGACGGACGCCGAACAACCCAATGGAAGGTGAGCCTGCCGAGTGAAGCGCTGACGTTGGCTGCCAATCATTTTGTGGTGCAGAAGCAGGAATGGAAAGGCATTCAACTCGCCACCTATCTTTTCCAGGAAGACGCCCACTTGGCTCCCCAATATATAGAGGCCACCATCGACTACCTTCAAATGTATACCGATCTTTTGGGTCCTTACCCGTTTACAAAATTTGCCGTCGTGGAAAACTTTTTCCCAAGCGGACTTGGGCTCCCCTCATTCACACTCTTAGGCGAGGGGGTTATTCGGCGCGGATATACCCAACCTTATTCTCTCGGTCATGAAATCGTCCATTCCTGGTTCGGAAATTCCGTCTTCAATGACTTTGCTCAAGGCAATTGGGTGGAAGGGCTCACCACCTATCTCTCCAATTACTATTATGACGAGGCCAAAGGGCATCAGCAGGAGGCCTTCAATACCCGACGGCGGATGGTCTACGAATATAACCTGTATGCGGAGCCGGACAAGGAATATCCGGTACGGGCATTTCACCACAAAGAAACCCGCTTGGATAATGCCATTGGCTATCAAAAAACAGCCATGGTGTTTCACATGCTCAGACAAGAAATGGGAGAGGTGGCTTTTTTCAATGGGGTTCGCAGAATTATTCAGGAAGGGACAGGCACCTACCTGGAGTGGAACGATCTTCTCCGGATCTTTTCAAAGGCGGCTGAAAGAGACCTCAGTTGGTTTTTCCATCAATGGATCGATCAACCCGGCGCACCAAATCTGGACATCCGGGATATCTTGGTCCAGGAAGATCCCACGCAACAGGGACAGTTCACCCTGACCGGAACAATCCTACAGGCGGACCCGATGTTCACCATCCGCCTTCCCCTCCACCTCGATCTCCAAGGAGGACTCATGCAGGACGCCGTCCTCAACCTGGATCGGGCCACACAACCGTTCACGCTGCCTCTCCCCGCGAGTCCGACGGCACTCGCCATTGATCCCGAGCACCATCTTCTGCTCCACCTTCTCCGTGCACACATTCCGCCCATGTTAAATAGGTGGGAAACCGACACCCGTCGGATTCTCATCAGACCTCAGACCCTGACACAAGAAGAAGCTCAAAGCTTGGAAACTCTGTTTCAACGCCTTGAGGAACAACCCGGCATCGAAACGATCCAAGCCGATGAACCGGTCATTGCTGAATCGGCCTCCTATCTGGTCATCGGACCCTCTGCCCGTCGTCTGTTGGAATCCGGTTCCTTCAATAGCTGCGAAAAGTCCATGGACATTCATCCGGGACACATCTCCATTGGGGAACAGACATTTGAGGGTCCGGAAATGGCCTTCCTGATTTCGTGCGCCCATCCCCGGGATGCGAACCATACCGTCACATTCTTTTTCGGATGGTCTCCTGAAGCCGTCAAGCCCGTTGCACGGCTGTTGTTTTTCTACGGGTGGGATAGCTATCTGGTCTTCAAGCAAGGGAAAGTGATTGCCCGGGGGATGTTTCAACCCGTACACTCTACACAAGAGATTATTCGCCATTCACCGTGAGGTTCATGAATGCATCCGACCTTCCCTATCCTTCGATCCACATGTTCGATACGACACATTCTCCCGTTAACCCTGCTGCCCTTGGTGCTAGTGTGGAATACCGCCCTGGCTGCCGAACCATCCGCGAATCAGGATCAACCGGAACCTCATTTGGCCAATATCCGACAGCTCACCTTTTCCGGGAAAAATGCCGAAGCCTATTTTTCGGATGAGGGCAACCGGTTGGTATACCAATCAACCCTAGAACCGGATGGCAAGACGCTCAGATCCTGCTATCAAATCTATATCATGGACCTCGATGGCACGAATGTCCGTCGAGTCAGCCTAGGACTGGGCGGCACCACGTGCGGATACTTTTTCCCCGGTGGCCGGCGTGTCCTTTTTTCTTCCACGCATATCAGCAGTCAATTTTGTCCACCCGTCCCCGAAAAGACCGAACGTTACCGGTGGGCACTCGATGATTATGACATCTTCTCCATGAATATCGGCGGCCGGGACGTACAACGGTTGACCTCCGCCCATGGGTACGATGCCGAAGCCACCATTTCTCCGGATGGAAAAACCATTGTCTTCACCTCCATACGCGATGGAGATTTAGATGTGTACACCATGGATATCGACGGAAAGAATCTGAAGCGACTGACGCAGGAAGTCGGATATGATGGCGGGGCTTTTTTTTCTCCCGACAATAAAAGAATTGTCTATCGGGCCCATCATCCGGAAACTGACGAGGAGGTGAAAGCCTACCGTGACCTGCTCAGTCAAAACCTTGTGGAACCCTCAAACCTGGAAATCTTCATCATGAATGCTGATGGCTCCAACAAGATACAGGTCACGCACAACGGGCGTTCGAATTTTGCTCCCTTCTTTGCTCACGATGGGAAACGCATCATCTATTCCTCTAACTTGTCGACACCGCCCGATCATCAGGGGCGCCCCTCTTTTCACTTGCATATGATCAATGAGGATGGCACGCACCCCGAACAAATTACCTTTAAAGGGCACTTCAATAGCTTTCCGATGTTCTCCCCTGACGGAAAACAGGTGGTATGGTCATCGGACCGGAATGCCGCCAACCCAAAAGAATTCAACATCTTTCTGGCTGACTGGGTGCCCTAATCCGACGGATATCCTGTCAACCGGGCGCTCCCATTCGTCCCCTTCACCGTCTCTGGTCCAGAGGGAGCATGGAGGAGGGGAAGGTTTTCCATAAACGGAAGAAAAATTCGGCCACGGCTGTTGACGAATCCCATTTCCCAATCCTGTGACTGACCAATCACCCGCAGCTCCTTCACCCCGACGTCCGCAGCTTCTCCTCCGCCAGAATCCCCTCCTGATATTCGGGCTATCCGGGGCCCTCTTCCTTGGCTTGTTTGCTTTTCTTGCTCAGATAGATGGTCCAACCCTCCAGATCGTTCACAGCTTCACGCATCCTGCCATCGACCACATCGGCACGATAGGAAACCATATAGGAGACGGGGTCACCCTGGTCCTCATTTCCTTGGGAATTGGGGCAGTGGGATTCCGATTCGGTTGGCCTACCTGGAAGTCCGCCTGTATTCATACCTTACTCGCACACGGAGTAGCCGGACTCTTTACCCAAATATTGAAACACACCATCGGCCGCCCCCGCCCGAGACTCAAACAAGGCCAGGACTGGGAGATCGCCCCGTCATTTGAAAGTGGATGGGACTCTTTTCCCTCCGGTCATACCACCGCATCCTTTGCCGTAGCCACAGTCCTGGCCTATCATTTCCCAAAAGCCAAAATGCTCTGGTTCGGACTTGCTGCATTTAATGGAACCTGTCGCGTCATCACCGGCGCCCATTTCCCTACCGATGTGCTTGGCGGCGTTCTGGTGGGAATCGGAACCGCGCTCATTATCATTCATCCTCCCGACAAGTGGAAGACATTCTTTCAGCGCACACTCACTCATGGTCTCCCCTGGCTGGTCACGGCCTTTGGCCTGACGTGGATTCTTGTTCCGCACCCAGGCATGGAATTGGAGCCCAATCTTTCATTGTTTATTGGCCTCCTGCTGCTGCTGGTGGGACTGGGCCTTCGCCTGTGTTGGCTACGCGAATGGTCAGGGCCCAATCCATCATCTCAACAGAAGGTAAAAGCCTGGCCACGCTTGCTCATGGGCCTTGGCTTAGCCACCACTACGGGAAATGTTGTGATTCTGGGAGCAAGTCTGATGGCGGGAATTATCTGGTGGCGGGGGACTCAATTCGAATTAACCACTGAGGTCAAAAACAGCTTTCTCCACGGCTTCAATCCCATATGGATCGAAGCAATCATAGGACTCGTTATGCTTTTCCTTACCATCCTGATTTTTTCAATCCGATCCGCTTAACTTCTGCCATCCATGATAGAATTTCAGAACCTTCAGCGATTCCCTCTCTTGTGAAATCTATCGCGAATGAACCCTTCTATGTTTTCTGCCGAGGAGGACCATCACAGTCCCCCTCGGACTACCTTTATAATCCCCGGTTCAGAAAAATTTCCATCAACCAGAGTCCCAATGAGGGTCTCAAAATTGTCCGAGGTCCGGGATTGGCCTCTTCATCAATTTACTTCTGATGACCCTTTTGATCTTGGCTCGTCATGTGTTCCTGTCCCATCTTCTTGTCCTGTCTGCCCATCTGGTTCTGGCTCTCTGACTCCTTTGCTCCCATAGCACCGGACCGACGGGTTTCCAGGTCTTCAGTGTATCCCTTAGTGGCAGCGTTTAAGGCTTCTTGACCATACAAATTTTGTCGCCCCGGATCATTAGCCGTGGAGACGCCACTCACCGGACTTTTCGATTCTTTCATCGGATACCCTGGATGATCCGGCACTAATGCGGGATTAGCAAAGGCTACGGTGGCCAGTAAACATGTTCCGGCCAAACTACCCAATAATACGATAGATTTATTTTTTATCACGTTTTTCATAATGCCTCCTGATTTGATGTAGGTGTAGGTCTCATAGAGCTTGGCCTACCCAGAAATTTCCTAGATCCTCAGCCTTCATTTTTCTCTTCCTATAACTTCACCGTGAAATGGTCTCCTGAAGTATCCGGTTTTGGCAGAAGAAAAATGCTTTCTTCCAAGCCTCCTTCCCGAAAAGCAATAAAAAAGTTGAGGCTCCCAGCACTTGGAAATTTAAGGGAACTCGTTTCATCCTATACCCCCCCTGTGGGGATGTAACTGTCAAAAACCCTTGACGGCCATTTTTAGGTATTTCTGTTATGAATTGCCCAAGGGAATGGCCAAATCTATGGTCAAGCTGATCTGGCATGTCGGGTACGGAACAGAACGCCTAAGTAACTCAACTCATTCAATGTATTGACATTTATCTACAGATGCTCCTGGCGGCAGGCTGGTGGGATTGTCCCAGGACTGGCCATTTTCCATCTTTTCCACAAATGCATGAAGGAGGTCTTTTGGCAAAATCTGGCTAGAATCTCCCTGGTTGGTAATGACCTTTGGTCTGTTATGGATTCTTATTCCACACCCTGGACTCGAATCAGAGCCGTCTTTCTCACTCTCCCTCGGACTGATTGCTATTGTGGTTGGCTAAGGACTCAGACTCTGGTGGATACATGAAGTGTCCTCCGAAGGAAACCTATCTCACAGGCGTTCGCCCCCTCAATGGCCGCGTTTGCTTATGAGCCTTGGTTGAGAGGCCACAACGGGAAGTATTGTAATTTTGGGAGCAAGTCTGATGGCGGGAATTATCTGGTGGATAGGGAATCCACTCAATTATTCGCATCCAATTGGGGTAGAGTCAGATCATTAGATTATTCAAACCTCCACCTAAATTCCTCAAGCCATTGCTTCACCTTTCACTTGAAACTCGTCTCCCCAACCGTTATAAAAGTAACTTGCTTGCCGTTTACCCCGTAACCCAAAAATTAGCCATGAATGTAAGGACGATGAATATGCATGAACGATCGACGCCTCTATTACAAATAGAACCGTCCAAAAGACCAACAATTTTCTACCTCCTGTTTCTTGCTGTTCTCACAAGCCTTACCGCAAGTTGCGCACAAAAAACATGGGACATCAACAGGTACATTCACGCTCTTGAACGTCCCGAACGTGATCAGTACCAACAACCTGAAAAAGTCATCGAGGCCCTGAACCTTGCCCCTGGCATGTTGGTCATTGATATCGGGGCAGGCTCGGGTTATTTCACGCGCCGCCTGGCAAAAGCCGTGGGAGAGAAGGGGCAGGTCATCGCCATCGATGTCGAACAGAAAATGTTGAATTACAACAAACAGCAGTTGGAAAAACGTGGGCTCGCTAACAGAGTCCGTTTCATTCTGGCCGAAAAAGAAGGTCCTATATTTTCCGGAAACAACGCAGACATCGTATTCGTATGCGACGTCTATCATCACCTAGAAGACCACGTCGACTATCTCACCAACACCAAGCCCGCGCTTAAGCCAAACGGGCGTGTCGTGATTATCGACTACTACAACGATGCACGGTCGGGCACTCTCGGATTCTCAAAACGCCATCTGGTTCCCAGAGAACAAGTCATCAAGGATATGGAACAAGCCGGCTTTACCTTGGCCAAAGAACACACCTTCCTCCCCCGCCAATACTTCCTGGAATTTGTCCCGAGCAAAGGATGAGATGCTTTGAGTCAGTCGATGCAATTGGAAAACTGTGTGATTGCCTCCTATACATTAGGAACTGACGTCTATACCTTGATTTAAGCCACCATGTGTGCCCTGGCTCAAGTTGTTAGACATTAATTCCAATGCTAATGGCATATGATCACTAAATGCCAGCCAATCTGAGGGCGACCCAATTTTCATGATTGAACCACGCATCATGTCTCTTGACAGGAATGCGTAATCAATATGATATGGTTTCTCACGCCTTCTATACATATAGAATGTTGCCTGCTTCTCCTTGCCTTGTTCTTCTCCAGTTTGAGCGTGGTAAAGACTGATAATTCCCAAATCTTTCATTTCTCTTACTACATCTGAATGGTTCCACCAGCGATCCCAGACATCCCAGCATGAGTTGCTGTTAAAGTCTCCAATTATGACCGTGTCTTGATTTGCAAAATGGCTCTTATGTTACTGGAGATACTTCCACATTTGACCGATGTACTTAAAGGTCGGCGAATTGGCCTGTCTTGTCCATACGGCTAAAAGAAAGAAGCTGTTATTGACCGAGCAAGGCAAAAAATACTCAAGTCGACCAGAATTTAACGCCATGAGTTCTAAAGAGATATCCTGTTTGGCAAATATTCCTATTCCCCTACTCTTATTGTTGCCTATCCAGAGATAGTTCTTGCACCAATCTTTATACACTTGAACGGGGGATTGTTTTGGATCTTCACATTCTTGAACGACATATATATCAGCTCCAAAGGTGGAGAGCTGTTGCCACTTATTTCTCAGTGCTCCGTTACAGTTCCAGCTGACTATTTTCATAATGACTAACCCCGAATAGGTTGGTTCGTCTAAGATGCGCCTTGTTGTTTGACTGTCAACCCAATAAAGCCATTTTCAGTACCAAAACTGGACTAACAAATCCACCGCCTTCAAATGATTATCCGACGCCTGCCGCCCGGCTC
>JBATLR010000313.1:0-1923 GCA_049289415.1 Nitrospirales bacterium | reverse complement strand
CGTGATGCAATCAATCGTCTCACCGCTTCCCAACGCATGCTCGCCCATGGGCTGGTCATGCCCCAGTTAGGGAAGGTCGATCTTGATTACATGGATCAGCAAGCGGAGACGTTCAAGGTCGATGCCTGGAAATGTTATACCGGCTCGCCGCCGAAAGGCTTCGAGCATGGCTGGTGGCTGAGCGATGAAAAAATCGCCTACCCCATGCTGGAAAAAGCGCAGGCCCTCAACATCACCAACGTTTGCGCGCACAAAGGTCTGCCGCTCGGCCCGGTGCCCGATTACAACCATCCACGCGACATCCTGCAGGCCGCGAAAGATTTCCCTAAATTGAATTTCCTGATTTACCATTCCGGATTTCTAGGCATACCTCGCATCAATCTTGAAGAAGCCAAAAAAGGTGAGATTCCCTGGACCAGCGAATTGTGCCGTTTAAAACACAAGCAACCGAAGCTCAACAATGTGTATATGGAACTGGGCTCGACATTTGGTCAACTCGTCATCACCGAACCCGTCGTCTGCGCCCACCTGGTCGGACAGATTCTCCTGGCGTTCGGAGAAGATCATCTTCTCTGGGGAACGGATTCCATTTGGTATGGCACACCCCAATGGCAGATCGAAGCCTTCCGGCGGTTTCAAATTCCTGAAGAACTCCAGGAAAAGTTCCACTACCCGGCCTTAACCAAAGCACTCAAAGCCAAGGTCTTTGGGCTCAATGCGGCTAAACTGTTTAAGGTAGATGTCGAAGCCACACGGAAAGACGTCCCGAAGGATTATCTCAGCCACATCAAAATGGCTTATCTGGAGGAAAACTCATCCCCCAGCCACCATGCCTATGGATGGGTAACCGCCTAATTGCAGTAGACAATCAGAAAAGACCGCCAGCGGCGTTCTCTTTACTCAAAAAGGCTAAACGTATCCCGAGTAGGCCGAAATATTAGATGTCGCGATAGGCAGCTAATCACGCCCCTAGACTAGCTCTGCCTTGGAAATGAAGTCGTATGACTTCTCAAAATTATCTCACGTGTGTGAGTTTGGCGGCGGTCAGGGGTTCATGGTGTGTCAATTTTTAGAGAAGTGCCTCCATCTCAGAGGAACGGTACTGGAGCGGTCTGAGGTCATCTCTGATCGCGGGAAGAGAACACACACAGGAGGAATATGCCTCTCTGTTACAGAAGGCTGGCTGGAAATAAAAGACGACCTGGTACCCTGCCTCCCATGCCATGAGGGTCGTCGAAGGAGCGAAAGATTAGGAAGCTATTGAAAGACTCCTGTCTTCTAAGGGACCGAAGCATATTGTACGGATTCGACCCTTGTTTGAAGCTCTTCCCACAGCAAGTTGGGGAGTTTCCTCCGCTGTTTTTATGAATAATTTACCTCCATTAGCCACCTATATTTCTCATCAAGAGTACTATGGCCAGACTTGTTCTATTCTGGATTTTCGAATTTTTCTCGGAAAATTTAATAAGGGAAAACTCGTCTATACATGTAGCATCATCAATGCATTATTGGAAACCTGGCAAAACAATATCAATACTAATGCACACGAAAAATTAATAAAAGACGCCTTTTTCCCGAGCGATGCAGATCAACTTTTGCAAATTTGTAGAGAATCAGAGCACCCCAGATTTGTTTTTCACCGACTTCAGCTGCTTTTTGTAATAAAAGAAGCAATTATTGAGTGTGAAGAGGATGGAATCAATCCGCTTCAAACTCCCTATTGGGGTGGATTAGGTCTTGCCTTCCTAATGGCTAACGACTTACTTCATATTGAATACAAAAGTCCTGATTTTTCAGAAAATAAAGACTTAGAACGAATAATGGAGCATATTCCCATGATGGAATACTCTGGGCAGTCCTCTTTTACACAAAAGGCAGCTAGAACATTCCTTATGTTAACCAAGTTTAATCCCCAACCTGATG
>JBATLR010000312.1:0-3783 GCA_049289415.1 Nitrospirales bacterium | reverse complement strand
GGTCAAGGCTTCGGCAAATCGTTTCGCTTCGTCGTAGACGCCTCTGGGGCTAATGGGGTTGACGTTGCCCCAATAGGATTCCGGCTGTGGGTTGACCAGTGGATCCCCGTAGACTTCGGATGTGCTGGCCAGGAGAAAACGCGCCTGTTTCGCCTTGGCTAAGCCCAACGCTTTGTGTGTGCCTAACGCGCCGACTTTCATGGTGGCGATGGGAAACTCCAGATAGTCCTGGGGGCTCGCCGGTGATGCAAAATGCATGACGGCATCGACTGGTCCGTCGACATGAAGGTAATCGCAGACATTGTAATGAATAAACGAGAACTTCGGATGCCCCATGAGTGCCCCGATATTCTCTGTTCGTCCGGTAAGGAGATTGTCCAGGCATATGACTGTATGTCCTTGATGGATAAGCGTTTCACATAAATGACTTCCTAAAAAACCGGCTCCTCCCGTCAGGAATATCCGCATGCCGTTTCTCCTTCTCTTCAAATAAATTCCATGGTAATTTTACATGTCGCGCGGATCTTGTCCAAAGTCGTAAAGGTATTAGATAATAGGGAGGATGTCTATGTCATTTTTCAATAATTCTCCTTTTTCTTTTCCACTAAGCCGTCGGGCCCTTTTCAAGCTTGGGGGACTGGCTACCATCGGCATGGGATTGCCTGGATGCGATCTGGGGTCGATGTTTGCGGTTCCTCCCCGGGAGACCACATATTTTACGTCAAACGATAAGTTTTACACCGTAAATTTCATGGATGCTTCCTATAATTTTACCCGCGACTTGGATGTGGAGCAATGGAAAATGGTGGTTAAAGGCGCTGTGGAGCGCCCTCTGGTGATGAAATGGCGTGATCTGCTCAATCGGGAATCCTTTGATCAGGCTGTGACGCTGATGTGTATTGATACCCTTCCAGGCGGGAGTAGTTTGGGGACCGCTATGTGGAGAGGGATTTCCCTTAAAAAACTTTTGCACGACATCGGAGCCGATGAAGACACCGCCCGGGATGTGATTTTTCGAGCAGCTGACGGGTATTCCGACAGTATTCCATTTGCCAGAGCCATGGAAGATGATGTCATGTTGGCCTATCTGATGAATGGGGAAAAGCTTCCTAAGGATCACGGCTTTCCGGTTCGTCTGATTGTTCCAGGTCTCTACGGGATTAAAAATGTGAAGTGGATTACGGAAATCGAAGTCTATAACGGTGACTACCTGGGTTACTGGCAACAGAAAGGTTGGACGGATGATGGGACCATTCATATTTTTTCTCGCATCGATAGCCCGGGTCATTACCAGTCGTTACAAGGGCCTCAACAGCGGTTGCGCGGGATTGCCTATGGGGGACCGGAGAGCATCAGTGAGGTTCAACTGAGTTTTGATCAGGAGAAAACCTGGGTGTCTGCCGAAATCGAACCACCGTTGTCTCCTTTAACCTGGGTGATTTGGAATTATGATTGGAGTCCGCCAAAACCTGGCAAGCACATGGTATTTGTCAGGGCTATCGATACGAAGGGAAAGATCCAAACCTCGGAAATCACGAGACCACAACCGGCTGGGGCGACGGGTTTGCATTCCATTGTTCTGGATGTGCTGAACGCTTAAAGCGGGTTATCAGGCTTTTTAGCTGTCGTGCGAATAGAGAGCTCCTGTAGTTGTTCTGGTGTAACGGGAGAGGGGGCTTCGGTCATCAGGCATTGAGCCTTCTGTGTTTTAGGAAACGGGATCACTTCACGAATCGATTCCGTCTTGCCGAGTAACATCACCAACCGATCAAGTCCCAGCGCGATGCCTCCATGGGGCGGTGCCCCTGATTCCAAGGCATCTAAGAGAAATCCAAATTTTTCACGAGCCTCCGTTTTGGAGATGTTGAGTAAGTCAAAGACTTTTGACTGGACTTGTGGCGCATGAATTCGAATACTTCCCCCTCCTAACTCAAAGCCATTCAAAACCAGGTCATAGGCTTGCGTTCGAATCTGAAGAGGATTGGTTTCCAGAAGCGGCATATCTTCTGAGTGAGGGGCCGTAAAGGGATGGTGGAGAGCGATATATCGTTTGGCGGTATTGTCAAATTCAAACATGGGAAAGTTTATGACCCACAACGGTTCCCACCGGTTTCGATCAATCAATCCTAGCTCCTCCCCCAGCAGCAGGCGAAGGCGGCCTAAGACTTGATGGACGATAGGCGCTTGATCTGCGACAAATATGAGCAGGTCCCCGGGTTTGGCGGAGGGGAGCGCTTCACGCAGGGCTTGGGGATTAAAGAATTTGGCGATAGAGGAATCCAGATTGCCCTCTTCGTTAATTTTGACCCAGGCTAGCCCCTTGGCACCAAATTCTTTTGCGGTATCAATAAGATTGTCAATCCGGTTGCGAGTAAAGGCGTTGCCACCCGGAATGACGAGGGCTTTCACGATCCCGCCGCTTTCCACTGCGCTTTTAAAAACTTTAAAGTCACAGGTGGCGGCGAATTGACTCAGGTCCTGTAACTGAAGATCAAAGCGAAGATCTGGTTTGTCGGTTCCATAGCGTCCCATGGCATCCTCAAAGGACAGCCGGGGCAATGGGGAGAGGAGGTCAATATTCTTCGTCTCTTTAAAGACCAGTCTGACCATATGTTCGGTCAACTGCATGATATCTTCCTGATCGACGAAAGACATTTCCAGATCGATTTGTGTGAATTCTGGCTGGCGATCCAACCGGAGGTCTTCATCACGAAAGCATCGGGCAATTTGATAATAACGATCAGTTCCCCCGATCATAAGAATCTGCTTAAAGAGTTGCGGCGATTGGGGAAGAGCAAAAAAATCACCAGGGTTGACTCGACTCGGGACGAGATAATCTCGTGCTCCCTCCGGAGTACTTTTTGTTAAAATCGGTGTTTCCACTTCTATGAACTGATTGTCATGAAGGTATTGCCGTACGAGATGGGACACCTGACTGCGGAGTTGAAGGAGTTCTTGCATCTTTGGCCGGCGAAGGTCCAGATACCGGTGTTTTAACCGAAGTGCCTCAGTTGTGGTGATGGTGTCGTCGAGTGCAAAGGGGAGGGGTTTGGCTTCATTGAGAATCACGAGGGATGTGCTTCGAATTTCTATGGCGCCAGTCGGAATATGAGGGTTTGCTGAGCCATCGGGACGTAACGTCACCTCACCGGTGATTGCCACGACGTATTCATTGCGGAGACGATCGGCTAGGTGATGAACAGTGGGTTGCTGCTCTGAATCAAACACGATTTGTGTGAGGCCGTAGCGATCACGAAGATCAATGAACCTCACTCCGCCATGGTCGCGGCGACTGGCAACCCAGCCGGCTAAGGTCACGGTTTGGCCAACATGGTCTAAGGAGAGTTCACCGCAATGATGTGATCGTTTCAACGAAAAAATCCTTTCCAACGCCTAACAGCTTTTGATGGCAGAACATAAAACCGAGAATACGGAATGCTTAAGTTTTAAACTTGAACCGGCTTTTTGATGTGACGCCGGGTCGGCGGGGCCGTGCGTTACCGGTTGTGTCAGGAGTTGAGATCGTCTTCTTGCTCCTGACGGGTTTCGGGTTTCCCTGGCGTGGCCAAAACTGACCAGCGGGTCCCGATTTAGGGAAATTTTCCATTCTTTTGATTGGTTGATCTTTGGATCGGTGCAGCCCTGCTTGGCCGATCGTCCCCGCAGACGTTGAGGTGCTCTTCCTTTTGATGGAATTCGGGTTTGGTGAGCGTGGCCGCGAAGGAGTCGCAGGTCTGGATGGAGGAAATTTTTCCGTTTTCCTGATCAGCGGACGAGTTGGCC
>JBATLR010000311.1:0-1615 GCA_049289415.1 Nitrospirales bacterium | reverse complement strand
GGGTTGAATATGTGCGACAGGGGCAGTGGACAACCTGGAGCCCAGACCTCTTGCTGGGACAGGATGTGCATGGTGCGACGTTAGGTATTGTGGGATTTGGCCGGATAGGGCAGGCCATGGCCAGGCGCGCGCAAGGATTTCAGATGAAGGTGCTCGCGGTGCGGTCACCCCAATCTTCTGCCTCATCCGGGTCCGGCACTCAGCCCTTTGCCAAAGCGACTTTGCCCCGGGAGGGTTCTTTTGAAGGGACCAGCCAGGGCGAACCCGTAGGGTCGGCATTCCATGAGGTTGACCTGCATGAAGCATTAGCCCGGGCGGATTTTGTGAGTCTGCATGTTCCCCTGACTCCCCCCACGCATCATTTGATTGGGGAAGCCGAGTTTCGAGCCATGAAGCCATCAAGTATTCTGATCAATACGGCTCGTGGAAGCGTGGTTGATTCAGAGGCCCTGTATCACGCCTTAGTGCATGGCTATATTGGTGGGGCAGCCTTGGATGTGACGGATCCGGAGCCCATTCCTGTGACATCCCCGCTCCTTACGCTTCCCAACTGTCTGGTTATCCCACATTTGGGGAGTGCGTCTGTGGCGACAAGGACCAGAATGGCCTGCATGGCCGCGGAGAATCTCGTTGCCGGGTTACGGGGGGATGCGCTGCCACACTGTGTCAATCCTGAAGTCTACCCCGTGTAACGCAGTTCCGGGACCGGGATGGTTCGAATCCCTCGGGAAAATGCTGGATGACTGTTTCCGCTTGGAAAGGAGTTCGATGTTATGCGAGACATTGCAGGTCAATGTGATGGTTGGCAGTTTCGTCAAGAGGAGAGATTATGATCCGCATCACACCACCGGCCGTGGAAAAATTGAAAGCCTTGATCGAAGAGCACCCCGAGGATCCCATTGTGCGTTTAGCCGTTCGGGACCGGGATGACAAAGTCCTTGTTTTTTCCATTACTCTTGAAGATGCCGTGACACAGGAGGATTCGGTCTTAGATCTTGAAGGGCTCATCATTGCCATAGACGGCTCCTGTGCACAACGTCTGGAGGGCGTCACGGTTGATTATGAGGAGGCTGCTGGATTCAGCTTCCACCACCCGGAACCCCCCGATCCTTATAAGTTAAACCTGATCCTACCTGAATGAGGCAGACAGAATGGGATTGGGGCATCCGCTGAACCCGATTGCGGGAATATTCTTCATCAATGATTCTTGCTAAGCTTAACCGGTAACCAGACATCCCGCGATTGGTCATATTATGGAATTATTTTTTGCGACCTGTCCTCGTGGCTTAGAAGAAGTGCTGAGCCAAGAACTTCAAGAATTAGGCGGACAGAAGATTCGATCGACTCCGGGCGGCGTTGAATGTCAGGGTGCTTTTCCTCTCTGCTACCGGCTCAATTTGGAAAGTCGGATTGCCAGCCGGATTTTGTGGCGGGTCGGGCAGGGGTGGTACCGGGATGAGGAAGACCTCTATCGCCTCGCCTCAAGTATTCCCTGGCCAGAATATTTTTCCGTGGACTGTCAGATCAAAGTGCGCATCATTGCCCAACATTCTCCACTGAAGAGTCTGGAGTTTGCGACGTTGCGAGTGAAAGATGCCATTTGTGACCGATTTGT
>JBATLR010000310.1:0-3196 GCA_049289415.1 Nitrospirales bacterium | reverse complement strand
CGCAAAGGGGGGAGGGGGGCAATACAAACTAAAATTTTCAAACAAATGACTATTATGTTTTCCTTTTAAATAAATTTCTGAAGATTTTATTAAAAATTTATGGCACATTAAGCCATAGCATTTTATCCCACAAGTAAAATTTTAAATTAACCTGGGTAAAAATTCAAAAATGCCGTTTCAAATTCTTAGTTTAAGCGGGGGTGGGTTTTTAGGTCTCTACACAATTGCAGTCTTGGCAGAGCTTGAAAAAAAATTGGGGAGGCCCATTGCAACAGCCTTTGACCTCTTGGCGGGTACTTCTGTTGGTGGAATATTAGCTTTGGGTTTGGCGGCGGAGCACTCTGCGGAGAAGATAAAATCTTCTTTTGAAGAACACGGAACTCGGATTTTTTCAGACCGACCACCTCCCCAAAGTTGGCCAAGTGAATTAATAGACTTTTTTAGGTCATTTAGATCCTCGAAATATAATAGCGAAGGTCTTCGCCAGACGATTGTAGATGTTCTTGGGGAGGAAACACTTATTGGCGATTTGAAGCACCCGGTATTAGTTCCAACAGTTAATCTCACAAAGGGTAAACCCCAAATCTTCAAAACACCTCATCATCCAGACTTCAAGCGAGATTACCAACTTTCTGCGGTTGATGTGGCCCTTGCGACCTCAGCTGCACCAACCTACTTCCCCATAGCTCAGATAAATGACGAGCAATTTGCCGATGGAGGACTATATGGAAATTCTCCTGATTTGATGGCCCTACATGAAGCAGAATACTTTTTTAAGGTTCCCACGGATGATATTTATATTTTGAGCATTGGGACTACAACTTCTAAGTTTTCAATAGCTCATCTTGAACATCGTAATCTAGGGATATGGGGATGGAAAAGGCGCCTTTCTCATACGATTCTTTCTTCTCAGCAACTTGATGTCCACTATGTAGTTAAACAAAAGTTGGGAGATAGATATTTAAGGGTGGATGAGGTTCAATCAAAAGAGCAAGAACGGTCCCTCGGGTTAGACGTGGCCACCCAACAAGCCCAGAAAACGATCCGTGGTTTAGCTTCCGCCTCTTTCCAAAATATACTGAATAAACCTTTGCTCACAAAATTACTTGAACACCATGCACCACCAGCGCATTTTCATTATTCAAAAAATTATTCTGAGGAATGGTCTATTTAAACTATGGGTATTGCTTCCACTCTTTTTTACAATTCCAATGACCCCAATAAACAGTCGTTGCACAGGAGGATACGGCCGTCGGAGGAACAGTTTAATGAGCAACAAGCCCGCTGGAACGAGCTGGCGGAATATTTAACAAAAGATCTGAAGGAAAGAAGTGGCTATTCGATTCGAACATGGCTGCAAGGTTCCTATAAATTTGCCACCCAAATTCGTCCTTCAAAAAAAGGGAACGAGTTCGATATAGACCTTGGTGTGTATTATCAGTGGTCAGGAGAGCCAGATGATGGTCAACATACTCCTAAAACTCTCAAGACAATGGTTCAAGAGAGTCTAGTAGCATATTCCCCTGAAGAGGTGACCGAAGTAGTCATTCCTCCAAAAACCAGATGCTCTAGGATTAGATTTAAGGGGGATTTTCACATAGATATTCCGAGTTATCACCTTAACCCTGAGGCGGACACAAGAGCGCTTACCACCGAAAAAAACCTTTGGGAATATAGCGACCCCAAGGCCCTATACATTTGGTTTACAAACAGATTCGAGGACTATAAGCGGGAAAAGGTAAGACGTTTAGTACGGTATCTAAAATGTTGGATTGGTTTAAAGTTCGAGGATGGGCCTGACCGCCCTTCTTCAACCTTGCTAACTGTTTTGGTAGCCGATGCTGTCAAAGATATTCCTGCTGATAAAATGGTTGCAGATGACGAAGCAGTTCTAGCTGTATTAGAGAAAATTATTGGCCGACTTAACAGGGACTCAAAAGTTGTTAATCCTGTTGATACAAGCGAAGTCTTGTCAGACAGATTGACACCGCCCGCATACACTGACTTCATTGAAAAACTCTCAACCTTTCGTAGTATTGCTACCAATGCCCTGTCTTGCGAAACAGTTCTAGCAGCAGCAGATTATTGGACAGAAGCCTTCGAACAATTTTTCCCACTGCCAGATACTGAAGAAATTGCTAAATCCATACAGGATAAGACTCTTCTCCCTGTCCCTTTATACATACCTGATGTGATGGTCCGAGCAGTGTCAAAAGATAACCCAAGTCTAAGTTGGAACGGAAAAAATAGAGTGGGACCGATACCTAAAAATTGTAAAATATTTTTCTCAGTGACCAATTCAACCGCACTTCCATATGACTCAACAATCGAATGGATGGTTCGAAATGAAGGGGACGAAGCAGAAAATATTAACGACCTCGGCCATAAAGCGGGAAAGGGGTTAAATGCCGAGGAGAGTTCAGCTTACACTGGCACTCACTATATGGACTGTGTAGTAAAGCAATATGGTCAACCTATAAGTATGCGACGAACCTCTGTGGAAGTATCTGGTCCACCCATACTCCACAGGAAATCCAAAAAGAAACCCTTTTGGCGAAGTCTGCCTGGCAGGCGGTAAGAAATTACTGGCCGATTAGGCATAAAAATGGGGGGAGGTTGCTTACTTTATAATACAGATTTTGGCTGTGGCAATTTGAGTGAAATAATGTTGGGTCGGTAAGTGTTTTCACGACCTAGATACGGAGACGCTGCAAAGAAAACCCGGACTGCGCGAGGACGATTCGACGGATTGGGCGCTATATCATAAAGCAAGTGACCTGACCCATATCCTAGAGGCCCAAGCCAAACAAGGCAAAGTGAATCCTCTCGATGAGTAAGACAAGAAAAAGCTCGCAACTCATATCGTGAATCGTCCAGACAAGGTTGTCACGGTTTCCGTCCCTGAAAGTACTGCTGTAGAAGTTAAGAAGATCGAACCTGACACACGAGAATCGAACCACATTCAGGCTCTTGTTGCGCAGATCGGAGCACGCATGGGCCTAACCATCTTGATACCGCGTAGCGATAGAGGGGCAGTGTTGAAGGAATGGAAAGACCAAGGCCAACTTATTGATCGGCTACCACTGAACTATGACGACACTACCCTTCGGACTATTGAACAGATAGATGTTCGCTGGCTCAAAGGGCGTTCCATCGTGCGAGCGTTTAAAATCGAGCATACGACTTCAGTCTATTC
>JBATLR010000309.1:0-4824 GCA_049289415.1 Nitrospirales bacterium | reverse complement strand
CCTCGAGAACGCTACTCCAAAATGACCTGTACGTTTTCTTTCCAGTTACCTTTTGGCTCTAGACCCGGACAAGAGAGAACCCCTTGCCAGTCTCAGTTCTCCATCATCTCGAGCCTGGTATCGAACTCATGCCCGCATTGGACACATCGAATACAATCGGATTCCACCAACGGTTCGTCGTCTCGGATTCCCATTCCCCCACAATCCGGGCATCGGGCTAAATGAACCTTTTGATCGTCGACGGTTTCGAATTGCGTTCCGTGGAGGCAAAACACCGGTTGCCCATCAAGAGCCCATGGCTTCCCCGCCTTATCAACAACCGGCATGACCAGATAATGTTGCGCCACATAGGCCTCCTGCTCCGTTCGTGTCGGGAGACCGTCTTGAACAAGTTTGCCGGTTTTGACCTCGTAAAGTGCACTTTCTTTGGGAATGACTTTTGTAGGACCCATCTTCACCTCCTTTACATGTGAACACACCGTTTTGAAATCAGGTTGACTCTTGCGACGACAACTCGAGTTGTGGTCGTACCAGCGCGGAACAAAGTCATCGTTGACAGGCCATCACGTTCATCCCAAATGCTTCTTTCAATTTTTCGCTGAATGAGGCCGATAACATTCACAAGGAATCACAAGAAAATTTCTCTTGTCATGACTCATCCCCATTAGGGTTCATAAGCATGCCAGCGTTGCCCCTAAGACTTATTATGCTGGTCATAGGGTGGGTCAGTCTTGCTCTCGGGGTTTTGGGGATATTTTTTCCACTCCTGCCCACCATGCCATTTGTTCTGCTTGCCGCCTCGTGCTTCTCCAAAAGTTCTCCTCGCCTCCATTCATGGCTGCTCAGTCAACCGCTGTTGGGCCCGATGATTCAGAATTGGCTCCGTGAAGGCAGTATCAGTCAGAACACGAAAGTCACGGCAACGGTTTTCATGATTGGACTTTTCGGGTGCTCCTTCCTGTTTTTTCCTTTTTCGACTTTCCGCACAATTTTTCTTGTCTGCATTAACACCGGCGTTTTGTTCTTTATCTGGACTCGACCCGTGCCTTCAGGCCATCTTAATCAATTCAGCAATCGCCCCACTGACACCGGCAAAAATCTGGTGGGGCCTGGCTGATCCATACATATAGGCGGGCGTGGTGATGACTTTATTGCTGTGATCCACGACATATTGTTCCACCGCGCAATTCTGATGTTTGGCACCGGTTTTTTCTAACTCAGATGCGGTACCGGCGTCTTCTCCAATGGTCACATTGACGCCCTTTTTTCCCAAAGCCAATGCCATGATAGCCGGCGCGATACAAATGGCCGCGATAGGTTTATGGCTGTCACTAAATTCTTTCACGATTCTGGCCACCTGTGGATCAATGTGCCCACCACTCCCCTTTTCTCCAAAATCACAGAGATGCAACGCGGCGCCAAAACCTCCAGGAAAGGCCAAGGCATCGAAATCCTTCGCCTTGAGTTGTTCTAATGGCTGAATCTCGCCGCGAGCAATCCTAGCGGCCTCCTGCAAGACATTTCGTTTCTGTCCGGTGGGTTTTTGTGTGAGGTGATTCGTTTCCGCAACATCTTTATTCGGGGCAAACACCTCATATGCAGCTCCGTTTTGGCCGATGGCAATGAGCGTGCTAATGGCTTCGGTAATTTCAGCTCCATCTAAAAACCCACAACCTGAAAGAATCACAGCTACTTTTTTCATCATTTCCTCCTTTTCCCTGAAGACCGAAGAAAGGGCAGCCTTCCCAAGCCGGACTGTCCCGGTATTTCGTCATAGGTATTACGCTAGTATGACTCCGGGATGAAGGTCAATCTCTAGATGTTCTGAAATTCTCTTCTGGTTCCGTGCGCTCCACTTCTTGGGATGCTCTCACAGCAAATAACGCTTCCTCTCAGCTCTCAGCACGCCGGCAGAAAATTCTTATGTATGTATGTATTTATTTATTCACCAACAAGCCTTCCCATGGTAGGCTGAGGGGAATTCTCCACATTTTTGTATGAGGGAGCCCATGAATCATCAGCGTTTTGATTTTCGCGGAACAGGGTTCAGTTGTTTATGGTTATTTATCTGGACGTGGGTGTTGACCGTGATCACCTTTGGCTTATTTTTTCCCTGGGCCTATTCCGCTCAACAGCGGTGGATTTCAGAACACACCTTCATCGGGAATCGCCAACTCGTCTTTCAGGGAACCGGATTAGGATTTTTTGGGACCTGGCTCCTGATCATGGTGCTCACGATCATCACCTTCGGACTCTATATGCCTTGGGGCTTTTGCCGGTTGAAACGGTGGCAGACAAATAATCTTGCATTCGCAGACGAGGAATTCCAAGGGTAACTCCAGGTCAGCATCAATGACGATTCTTATCCTGGCTGTGGGGAGTTACGGGGATGTCCTGCCCCTGGTGGGGATGGCCAGAGAGCTCCAGCAACGCGGGCATAGGGTCACAATCTTCACCAGTGCCCATTTCACAGATCTTGTTCAAAAATCGGGAGTGGATTTTGTTGGCATGGGCACGGCCGAGGATTATGACGCCATGGCTAACAATCCCGCATTATGGCATCCCCACAAGGGCTGGCGGCTCCTCATGAAACAGATCGTCTCGAGCGCCTTGGGAGAAACCTATACGCTCCTCAAGTCAAAGATCATACCGGGAAACACCCTGCTGATCAGTTCCACTCTGGGGTTTGCCGCTCGCCTGCTTCAAGAAACCCACCACATCCCTCACGTCACCGTCCATTTTTCACCAGGTGTCTTCCACTCGGCCCACCAAGCTCCCCAAATTCCCGGCCTGACTCTTCCGGATTGGTTGCCCGTTGCATTCAAAGACGGCATGTGGAAATTCCTGGATCACACGTTCATCGATCCTATCGTGAAGCCCCAACTCAATCATTTTCGCCGTCAGCTCGGCCTACCACCAGTCTCACGGATCTTCCACAACTGGCTGCATTCACCCGATCTGGTTTTGGGTCTGTTTCCTAAGTGGTTTGCCGCTCCCCAACCTGACTGGCCTCCGGCAACGCATGTCACCGGCTTTCCCCTCTATGATGAAGCCCCGGATAGTGTCCTTCCCGCAACCGTACAGAATTTTTTGGATGCACACCCCGAACCCCTCATCTATACCCCGGGCTCGGCCAATAAACATGGCCGATCATTTTTCAAGGAGGCGGCCGAAGCCAGCCAGGAACTGGGACGGCCGGCGATTTTTCTGACGCGATACCCGGAACAACTTCCTCCGTTTCTCCCGAAGGAGATCACGCACTTTTCCTATGTGCCCCTCAGTCAGCTCCTCCCGCATGCGGCGGCCCTCATTCATCATGGAGGCATCGGCACCTGTTCCCAGGCCTTACGAGCAGGCACCCCGCAAGTGATTCAACCCCTGGCGTTTGACCAATTTGATAATGCCGCTCGGGTTGAAAAATTAGGGGTGGGCAGGACCATTCGGAAACGAAGCTTCAAAGCTTCCAACATTGCCACGGGGCTTCAGACCCTGCTCCGCTCTTCTGATGTGAAAAGGCAGTGCCAGAGCTTACGGCACTATTTTCTGGGAGAAGATCACCTGGGAAAAAGTTGTCATCTGATCGAAACGACAATCCGCATGATGTGATGTTTTCACAGCCATACCATGCCTGAAGTGCGGCCATTGTCTCTTGTCAACACATATTTCTGTGTTTCCTCTCCACCCAAATGCCCGTGATGCTTGATGAACTTTGCAATCCCTTGGTAAAGTGCCAGAACCGTGACGACACCATCTCCCTTACAATTCAAAAAGAAAAATCCCAAGGCCATTATCTCCACAAAATTCGGGGATATAGAAATCCGTTTTTTTACGGACGACGCCCCCCGACATGTGGAAAGCTTCCTCAATCTCGTCAGGTTGAAATTCTACGATGACACGACATTTCACCGGGTCGTGCCAAAATTTTTGATCCAGGGTGGCGACCCATTGAGCAAACATCCTGACCGGGAACTCCATGGTACCGGGGGACCGGGGTTTAGCCTCCCGTCCGAACCGAGTGATCGACCTCACCGTCGCGGGACGGTTGCCATGGCCAAAGTTCCACGAAATCCGGATGCCACCCGGGATATTTCCGATAGCGGATCGCAGTTCTATATCATCGTAGAAGACACCAGTAGTCTTGATCGCATGTATACGGTGTTTGGCAGGGTGGTGAAAGGTATGGAGGTGGTGGATCAGATTGCCGCCTTGCCATGCGACAGCCGGGACAATCCGCTGGAACCCGTACCAATAAAGATCAGAGCAGAAGAATAGCCCTTAAGCGGAGTGTTGAAAAATACTGATCTCCGAGGGCAAAAGGTCGCACAGTCATACGGCCCCTTGGAAGATTTGGGTCGGTTCAAAAAAGTCCGTCCAGCAAGGCCACAGCCATTTTTTCGCGCGGAGCGTATGTGTAATATGTGAGCACGGAAAAATGGCGACCTGCCTGCGCGAAGCCGCTCCGGCGAAGGCAGGGAACGCCGCTGGCGGCTTTTTTCAACAGACCCATTAGACAAACACGATACTGGCGTATGTCACCGTCGAATTAAACTGATCGGTAATACCCCGATCATAGCGCAGCACCTGTCCTTTGAAATCCTCCCCATCACGCTTGAGCAGTTTCATCAGGGAAAAAATGACCCCAAATCCTAAAATGCGCCGCTGATTCTTCTCTTTTAAGATAAATTCTGCAAATCCTTCCGGGTCTGCTTCCTCCACCTTCTTCAGCATTTCCAGATCAATCTGCATACATCGGTGAAATGAAAAATCAGTGGGAGGCGTTTTGTCTCCATAGCGAATCCCGATATGCGCCAGATTGGCGCTGCC
>JBATLR010000308.1:0-15370 GCA_049289415.1 Nitrospirales bacterium | reverse complement strand
GCCTCAACCGCGTCCTCACGGGTAAAGAGTGCGCCATTGCCCGCCATGGCGTCAGCTAACAGCCGCTCATAGGGCCCTTCCTTCCCCGATTGCTCTTCGAGTAGATACAGCTCTTGCTGGTCGCCAATGAACTCCTTTCCTGCGCGCTTGACGCGGGCGGCGAGTGCGACGGCGGAGTTTGGGGAGAGCCGAAATCTGAGATAATTGGCTCGTCCGACCGTCGGCTGTGAATCGTCGAACAGGCGTTGCGGTGGCGGCTTGAGTTCCACCAGAACCTCCGCCGCTGTAGTCGGCAGGCATTTTCCCGATCGTAGGTACCACGGCACTCCCTGCCAGCGCCACGAGTCGATGAATAACCGCAGGGCGCAAAAGGTCTCCACGTCCGAGTCCTTCGACACGCCGCGCTCTTTCCGGTAGCCCGCATACTGGCCGCGTACGACATCGTCCGGCCGTAGGGGTCGCATAGCCTGGAACACTTTCGCTTTTTCGTTGTGGACGGCACCATAGCCTTGATAGGCCGGAGGCTCCATGGCCAGCAGCGAGACGATCTGAAAGAGGTGGTTCTGGACGACGTCGCGCAGACAGCCGGCGGTTTCGTAAAACGCACCACGATCCTCCACGCCGAATTCCTCGGACATCGTGATCTGGATGCTGGCGACACAGTTGCGGTTCCAGATCGGTTCCAGAAACGAATTGGCGAAGCGAAAATAAAGGATATTCATGATCTCTTCTTTCCCGAGGAAGTGGTCGATACGAAAGATCGAGTCCTCCGGGAATGCAGATCGTGCGATGCGATTGAGGCTGCGAGCCGAGGCGAGGTCGCGCCCGAACGGCTTTTCAACGATGATCCGCGCCTGATCGGCCAGACCTGCGGCACTGAGCCCTTTGATGACGGTCGCAAATAAGTCTGGTGGAATGGCGAGGTAATGCGCCGGGCGTCGGGCACTGCCTAGTGCCTGTTTGAGCGCGATGAAGGTCGTCGGGTCATTGTAATCGCCGCCCAGGTACTGCATGTGAGAAAGCAGGTGACTGAGGGCGGCACGGTCATCGATCTTGCCGGCCTGCTTGATGCTATCACTCGCGTGTTTACGTAATTGCGCCAGGCTCCAGTGTGGGGCCGCGACGCCGATCAGTGGCACCGTCAGTGCCTTGTGTTTCGCCATTGCATAGAGCGCAGGAAAAATCTTTTTATGGGCCAGATCGCCTGATATCCCGAAGAATACCAGGGCGTCGGACCGCGTCTCATTGCCTTTGGTGCTGCTCATCTCAGCTTCCTCTTTCCTTCTTCTCATCATGTCCGCCGAACTGCTTCCGCATGGCAGAGAGGAGTCGATTGGCATAGTCGGCCTCCCCTCTGGATTCAAATCGCCCGAAGAGGGCTGCGTTGATCACCGGCGTCGGCACCCCCTCGTCAATCCCAGCCAGCGCCGTCCAGCGCCCTTCCCCGGAATCTGATACTCGCCCTGAAAACCCAGTGAGCTCCGAATCCTTAACCAGCGCGGCCGCCGTCAAATCGAGCAGCCATGAGGCCACCACACTCCCTCGACGCCATACCTCGGCGACTTGGCCCACGTCGATCTGGTACTGATAGGCCTCCGGGTCACGCAGCGGAGTCGTTTCGGCGTCTTGATCCCGGTGGCGCAGTCCGACGTCGGCGTGTTTGAGGATGTTGAGGCCTTCAGCATAGGCCGCCATGATGCCATACTCAATTCCGTTGTGGACCATTTTCACGAAGTGTCCTGCACCGGTCGGGCCGCAGTGCAAATAGCCCTGTTCGGCAGGAATGGAGGCGCCGCTCCTCCCCTGGGTTCGTGGTGCTGCCTTGATTCCCGGCGCGATGGTCTTGAAGATTGGATCCAAGTGCTTGACGACATCCTTCTCTCCGCCGATCATCAGGCAATAGCCTCGCTCGAGCCCGAATACCCCGCCGCTGGTGCCGCAATCGACATAGTGCATGCCCTTCATCTTAAGCATCTTCCCTCGCTCCAGATCGTCACGGTAGTAACTATTCCCGCCGTCGATGATGATGTCTCCGGCTGCCATGAGCGAGGCCAGTTGCTCGATGGTCTCGCCGGTCACGCCAGCCGGCACCATTACCCAAACCGCCCGTGGCTTAATCAGCTTCGCAATGAACTGCTTGAGCGAGGCTGCGCCCTGGACACGACGGCCCGCAAGCTTCTTTACGACAGCGGGGTTTCTATCGTAGACCACACACGTATGGCCAGCTTTCGTCAGGCGCCGGACCAGGTTCGCGCCCATTCGTCCAAGACCGATCATGCCAAGTTGCATTGTGTCTCTCCTTCCTGAAATAAGTATCCGTGTCTTCCCACTTTTAACGTGGCGTTTCCAGGAGAACCAGAGCCCGCCTGCATACGTTGGCGACGGTGAAGCCATACTTTCGCATGACAATTTCGCCGGGGGCCGATGCACCAAAATGATCCACGGCGAGCACGTCACCATGGTCGCCGACATAGCGAGACCAACCCTGAGAAACTCCGGCTTCGACCGCAAGTCTCGCGCCGACTGCCGCCGGCAGCACCGTGTTGCGGTATTCCTGTGACTGGGCTTCGAACAGTTCCCAGCTCGGCATCGAGACGATGCGCACCTGGAATTTTTGTTCCAGGAGTTTCTGCCGCGCTTCCACAATCAGCGAGACTTCCGACCCGCTGGCGATCAGAATGAGATCAGGATGGCCATTCGGGGCATCGGCCAGGATGTATGCCCCGTGGCGGAGACCGTCCGCGGCCGCAAATGCTGATCGGTCGAGCGTCGGCACAGATTGCCGCGTCAAAATCAAGGCCACCGGACGGTCCCGCGTTTCGATCGCGACCCGCCATGCCGCTGCCGTCTCGTTGGCATCGCCGGGACGGATCACGATCAGGTTGGGAATCGCCCGCAGACTGGCGACATGTTCCACGGATTGATGGGTTGGGCCGTCTTCACCCAGTGCGAGGCTGTCATGTGTGAACACATACACCACTTGTATCCCCATCAGCGCGGCGAGGCGAATCGGCGGTCGCATGTAATCGGAGAAGGTCAAAAACGTCGCCCCGAATGGGAGGGTGCCTCCGTGCGTAGCCAGGCCGTTCAAGATCGCACCCATTGCATGCTCCCGAACCCCGAACTGGAGATTACGGCCGGCATAACTCCATCCGCCGCCAGCCGATCCTTGCAGATCACCGACTGCCATGGAGGAATTCTCAAAGTTGCCTGCTTCGTTCAGTTCCGTGAAGGTGGACGGATTCAAGTCAGCCGAGCCCCCGATCAGGCCGGGGAGTGTCCTGCTGATTGCGTCCATGATTTTTCCCGAGGCGACGCGGGTGGCCAGGCCTTTCCTATCGACGGGGTATTGCGGGATGTGCGCGTCCCAGCCTTGTGGTAATTCGCCCTTGATGAGTGAGCGAAGTTCGCGGGCAAGGTCCGGATATTGTTTTTCATATGCCGCAAAGGTTTCATGCCATTTCGCCTCCATTTGGCGACCCTGGTCAATGGCTTGTCGACAATGCTGCTCGACTGCATCCGGAACAAGAAATGGCGGGTCAATAGGCCAGCCGAGGCTCTGTTTCGTCAGTTTCACTTCCTCTTCGCCGAGCGGGGAGCCATGTGCGGCAAAGGTGTCTTGTTTGTGGGGAGAACCATAGCCAATATGAGTCCGCACAAGGATCAGTGAGGGTCGGTCTGTGTCCTGACGCGCGGCCTGGATGGCGCGGTCGATGGCGTTCACGTCGTTGCCGTCGTCGATCGTTTGTGTGTGCCAGCCATACGCCCCAAATCGTTGGGCGCGGTCTTCGGTGAACGTGAGCTGGGTGGACGCGGCGAGCGTGATCCGATTATCGTCGTACAGATAGATCAGCTTGCCCAGCTTCAAATGACCCGCCAGCGACGCGGTTTCGGCGGCCACGCCTTCCATCAGGTCACCGTCGCTGACCAGCCCGTATGTGTAATGATGGATGATCTCGAACCCCGGCCGATTGTAACGACCGGCGAGATACGCTTCGGCGATGGCCATGCCCACCCCATTGCCGAATCCCTGACCGAGCGGGCCTGTGGTGGTTTCCACGCCGGGGGTCACCCCTCGCTCGGGGTGACCCGGCGTGAGGCTGCCCCATTGGCGAAACTGTTTGATTTGATCGAGCGGCAAATCATAGCCGGTGAGATGGAGCAAGCTGTACAGCAGCATCGATCCGTGGCCAGCCGACAGAACGAATCGGTCTCGATTGAACCAATGAGGATTGGAGGGGTTATGTTGAAGAAATCGTGTCCACAGGACATAGGCCATCGGGGCCGCCCCAAGCGGGAGGCCCGGGTGACCACTGTTGGCCTTTTGCACCGCATCCACCGACAAAAAGCGGATGGTATTGATTGTCAATTGCTCCAATTGGGCCGGACTCGGAGTTGTTGTATCTATGGTATTCATCGTACGTGTTCCTTGCAGGCTTCCTTTGGTGACCCCACCTCGACGAATTTGTGAGGGGCAAGGCCATCGGATAAGGTGAGAGATTATGTTGAGGTCTTTTTCTTCAGTGTCTTCTTTACCGGTCGCTACCGGGTACCTCGACGTTGAAGTACTTCCAGGACATCTTTAAAAAACCCTGACAATAGGCGTGCTCCTTGCGGTCCTTCCATGGCAAGGGGGATTGCGTCAGGCGACCCCCGACAACTCAGCCGTTTTAATCCTTCCACTCGTTTGGATGCCCTGCCCACGTTGAATATCCTCGACCTTCGAGCCTTGTCCTATTTAACCGATGATCAAACGGAAGATCAAATTCGTAGCCGGTCGTGCCGCGAGTGTTCTACGTGTCTCCTTGGGGGATTGTTCATCAACTGATATTCCAGACCATCCTCTCGTAGCTCGGATAGATCGATCCGACATGCTACCTATATATATTCTGCCCCTGCGGGAGTCAGTGCGCCGGCGGGTGGTCCGCTCCACCTTCGTGAAAGAGTTCAGGATGCGCCGGTCCTTCGACCTGGAGAAAGCCGAGCAGACCCTTCTCCATTCGGGACAGCGCATGATCCACGAGCAAATACCGCCCAGGGACTTCCAACTTCAGTTCGATCATGGCGGCGCCTCCCGGCGGCACCAGGGCTGTCTGGACAGTGGTCAGTGGCGGGCTTGTCAGGGAAGCCAAATTGTAAAGCCGGTCCAAGTGCTCCCCGATGATGTGGAAGGAAGAGATCAGATTGGGGCCCCCCACGCCGAAGAGGATGCGGATGGTTTCACCGACCTTCGCTTTCAGGGGGTGCTGTGTCGTAAGCGCTCCTACCGCCCCATTGAATACCAGATAGTCGGGTGTCTCGGCCAGCAGTTTGGTCCGACTCAATCTCTGTAGGCCGTATTCGCCGAACGGCCGGTC
This sequence comes from Nitrospirales bacterium, assembly GCA_049289415.1. Taxonomy (GTDB): domain Bacteria; phylum Nitrospirota; class Nitrospiria; order Nitrospirales; family UBA8639; genus Nitrospira_E. The sequence goes on along the minus strand of JBATLR010000308.1, from coordinate 10,013 downwards.
CGTATACAGTTCTCCCTGCATGACATAAAACTCATGATCGACGGGCGGAAGGCCTGCAGCCGGCTCGACAAGAATCATCCCATACATTCCGCTGGTGATATGTTCCGCTACCATCGCCGTCGCACAGTGGTACACAAACAAGCCGGGCTTGATGGCTTGAAATGTGACGATTTTTTCCTGGCCGGGAGGCGCTTGAGTCAAGACCGATCCTCCACCCGGGCCGGTGACAGCATGGAGATCAATCGAATGGGTCAATTGACTCGTCGAAAGATTCTTGAGGTGGAGTTCGACCGTATCGTCCACACGGATCCGGATCAAGGGACCGGGCACCTGTTTATTAAACGTCATATAGGTATAGGTGGTGCCGTCCGCCAATTGGCCTTCGATCTCACGAGCTTCCAGGTCCACACGAACATGTTGAGGTGCGCGTTTCCCGATGGACGGGGGGAGGTCGTTCGGAGAATGTACAATGTTGGAGCCCTGGGTTGGAGACGATATGGTTGTTGCAGAGGCAGCCGGAGCAACAGCAGTCTCCGGCGATTTCGATGTGTTGCCAACTCCGGACTTCTGGGCATCATTTGGACAACCCCATAATAATGAGGCAGTCAGGAGAATGAGCGGCCAAATCTTTTTCATGTTCATGATTCATCTCCCCTTCTTGCGCACATCGTGACGTGCTTACCGGACGCCCTGTGCCGTCGTTGTTCCGCTCTTCAGAGTCAGTAAGTAGCTAATCAGGTCGTTCAGATCCTTTTCGTCCAACGGGAAGGCCGGCATGATGGAGCCCGGAGAGACGGATTGGGGGTCGCGGAAATGCCGCATGTGCCACTGACGATCAGGGCGTTGATCCGCCACATAGGAGAGGTCCGGCCCGACCTTTCCGCCTTCTCCGTGAATCCGGTGACAAGCCATGCAGTGGTGCTGAGCAAACAAGACCTTCCCCCGAGCCACTGAGGGATCTGTTTTGGGTATTGTGTGTAAACCCCACAGTGAGATTCCCAATAGTGAGAACACCAGCAGTAAAAAAGCCCCTCCCGCGGCCAGAGCCATCGGTCGGGAACTCGGCTGTCGCTCCGGGTTGCGGTCGAGGAACGGCCACAGCAGCAGTCCCAGGATGAAGAGTCCCGGCAGCACCCACGTCGCAAGCGGCTCCAACGGCCCGGACATATATTTCAATAACTGATAGAAAAAGAGGAAATACCACTCAGGAACCGGGGTAAACGTGTGGTCGGCGGGATCGGCACGATCAGCCAGCGGGAACTCCACCGTCAAGGCCAATAGGGCGACCGTGAGAAATACGGCCAGCATCACGATTGCGTCCATGTAGACCTGACGCGGATAAAAGGGTTCGCTCCGTTGTCTGGCTTGTTCAATGTTCCACGGACCGGCCGGACCGACGCGGCGCAAGATGAACAGGTGCAAGACGATGCCGAAGACAATTAAGGAAGGTAAGAACAACGTGTGGATGGCAAAAAACCTGGAGAGCGTGAGCGCCCCAAGGGTGTCTCCCCCTCGGAGCACACGCACAAGCACATCGCCGATCAACGGGACCGAGGCGACCATATTGGTGCCGACCTGCGTCGCCCAATAGGCGTTCTGATCCCAGGGCAGGAGGTATCCGGTAAACCCAAAGGCCATCATCAGCATCAACAAAGCGACCCCGACCACCCACATGAGTTCGCGGGGCCGCTTGTACGCGCTGTAGAGATAGACTTGCAGCAGATGAAGCCCGATCGCCACCATTACTGCCGACGCGCCCCAATGGTGCAGCCCCCGGACGAACCAGCCAAATGACACCTCATGCTGAATGAACTGCACGGTGTCATAAGCGGCATCCGGCGAGGGAACGTAATACAGAGCTAGAAACATTCCGGTCGTGGCCTGGAGGCAGAAGAGAAAGAGTGTGGCCGAACCAAAGACATAAATCCAGCTTGCCCCGCCGGGAATGGGTTCGTCCAGAAGGGTGCGTTCCAGAGGCTTGAGCTTCAGTCGATCATCGAACCACTTATAGAGCTTGCCTGCCATCGGTTCCCTCCTTTCTGGGTTTCGTCCGTTTCGGAATCGTGACGCGATGCCCTGACCTCATGCTGCCAAAAACTTCGTCAGGCTCCGCTACAATTCGACCGGATGGTCGAGCCCTGACTTGAACTGCTTATAGATAACCATCAGGTTTCCCTGCTCCACTTTGGACGGCAACACATCCAACGACCGGGGCGCCGGTCCGGCCAAGACCTTGCCGGTCACGTCATAGACGCTGCCGTGGCAGGGACATTTGAATGCCTTATCTCCTGCATCCCATCGAAACCCGCAGCCTAAATGGGGACAGATGGGGGAGAAGACGACAATCTCGCCTGCTGGCTGCTTCACCGCCCAAATCGCTTTTTTCGCCTTAACCGTCCGCCAACCATCCTTGACGGTGCTGGCATACTCCAATTCTTCCGGTTCCCCCGTGCGCAAATCACCTGTCGGTCCAACCTCGGCCCACAAGTCTTTTCGGCGTTTCAGGGCAGGGGAGATCACATAGCTGGCCAAGGGAATCGCCAGCCCTCCACCAATCACACTCATGGCGATCCCGATCATCCAGGAAAAAAAGCTGCGTCGCGTACCCTGCGGGGGTGATTCTCTTGGGGAAGAGAGGTGGTCCGGGTCATAGGGCGGGCTCGGGGATGTCATTGCTGCAACCTCCTTTCATTCGTGTCTTTACCAACTAGTGTCAACTTGCCATGGAAGGCTTCGTCTGTGTGCTACTCACCCCCAGGGCTCACTGATTTTGTTCAAGTCTCCTGAATACCTCCTCATCCTGTTTCGGCGACTTCTGCCACTATGCGATTTTCCCTGCTATGCCAGGACCTCCAAATTCCCCGGACCAGCCGAGGATGAGTTGACTCCACTGCTCGCGGTCGGTTCTCTTCACGAGCATACGTAGAGGATCAACGCGCTGGTTCTTTCTCATGCCACCACCCCGGGTCGTATCCTGATGTGAAGGGGGTCAGTGGTAACCGTCCTCTCCGTGGATATGCATTTCCTCCGCCACGGTTTTTTTAGGAAGCGGTCGATTTCTGTAGGGGTAAAAGGTCTATCGGGGAAGATGGGCCATCCAATTCGCAACGCAAATTCCTTCTTCACATTGTTAATGGTGAGCCAATGGCATATGAGTCGTTAGCCCAATTCGTACCGGCAAAACACTCGAACTCGTTCTTGAAATTGTTTTTAACTCCTTCAATATTGGCCTTGATCCCGGACGCATCCTTTATGCCTCCCTTCGCCGCTTTTCCATTTTTCAAGTGTTTGTGCCATTCTCATGCTGGAACTGCGCTCCCACCTGCCCTAGAAGTAGGGCATGAAGGGTAGGATGAATCACCTCAACGTGCGGGGATACACCAATCTCTCCAAATCTGGATTTTTAAGCCTATTTCTGGCCAGGTTGTCGGGTCTTGATTCATACGTTCGAACACATACTCATCACGTTCTTTCTCACCCAGAGCAAAAAAACTCTCGCTTCCGAATTCCCTAATACATGAGGGGTGGCCGTTTTTCATTGATGATCAGCATCAATCGTTTTTGTTGAAGGTGTCGCTCGGGCCTTCAAATCCGCGGCGTCCAGGAAATCCAGGGTGATGCGCTCTTCCGGATTAACCCACGGACGAATGATCTTCTCTTTTACATAGTTTGTCATGCCGGTCTCCCCATTTCGTTCCCAATGAGCCCCATGGCCGTGTTCTTCTCCTTGAGCCGGTTCGGTTGGCAAGAAAGGTCTTTCGCCTATGACTGCCAGCCACCCCCAATGGGAGATAAATGGTTATTCCTCATCAATGCCTAAATCCACGCCAAGGTATCCTCGTAGAAGATCATGACGGGTAAATGTTTTCGTGATAACCCCATTTTCTTCGACACAGAGATTCAGGAGTTTTTTCTCTTTCATAATTCTGATTGCCTCTTTAATGGTTGTACCATTGTGGATGAGATGAGCCTCTTTTGACATAATGTGTTGAATGGTGACCTTTTTGAGATCCTGCGAGTGATCCAGGGCTTTCAGTAGATCAAATTCACTGACAAACCCCAGGTATCTTCCGGCCTCATCTAACACGGGTCCTCCGGACAAATGGGAGGACAACAGGGCAATGGCCACTTCCATGCATGTCGTAGTCACGCCAAACTGTAAGGGATTGGTGTGGATTAGCTGACCAACAGTCGTGAAATGTGGTTGTGACTGATCCATGGTTCCTCCTTAAGAGAATTGAGAATAAAAACGAAAATTCCGGTCGTAGCCAAATAACCCGTGAGCTCAGTAATAACCAATATGGAAAAGGCCTTCGGCTCTCTGAAAAGTCAAACCTTGTTTGGTATCCACCAACTTCCCCGCGAGGATTCACAAGAAACAAGCAAATACAGTCGAGCTGGGAACTTTACTGCCAATTCCACTAATGATGCACAATTTGATGCCGTTCTTTTGACCATCGGGCCAGAGTATGTAATAGCGCGCCTTCATTTCCGAACGTGGCATCAATCAGAATGTTTTCCTTATTGAGGAGAAAGACGGCCGGCATTCCCACTGGAATGTTTATAACGGTATGACGCGCCTTTTCATCCACCTCGTACGTTTCGTTGGTCCCTTTCTCCGTCTGAATCACGGCCCACTGATGATCGCCCATGAGGGGTTGGAGCAGATGCCCCTTCAGTGTCCGGTCCCACCCTGGATAATCCGCCTTGAAAAAATCGATGAACTGGTTCTGATCGCTGACGAGGATCTTCAGTGTATCTCCTGGCTGAATGGAAGTAATCCCTTTTTCCGCCGCAGCTCTCAAGGACAGAAACAATGGCTCCGGGTTTCCAATATTGACTTGGATGACATCCGACTTGACGTGTTGGACGGTGCCCAGGATGATCTGTTCTCCCGGCAATAACAGTCCCCGAGCGATCTGTGTCTGCTGGCCCGATTCGCTTAACGCCAGTGATGGCGGCATTGAGCTCAGGGATAGTGCTAAAAATGCTATCACGCTTAAGGCTATTGCTAAAAATGCCATCGGAAGAATTCTTCCAAAAGGATTCCCGTCGCTTGCACTCATGTTCATGCCTGTCACTTTCTCCCGTTCATCCGCACGAACACGATCAGGGAAGCCTTTCTGAAAATTTTTATTTGTCCTCATCAAACAAGACATAAGAATTGGCTTCATAAGTTTTCCCTTTGAGTGAAAGAAACAATGACATACCTTCGTGGCATTTCATCTGGTAATTCCCATCTGCCAGTCCCTTCTATATCGACACAAACCCTTCATGCTACGCAGACGCTCTTGATTCGCTTTAACTGACTAATCCTGCTCCACCTGAAAAGGGAGCGTCCTAACATGAATGGCATTGATAACTCTTTTGATGCCAGACACTGATTCTGCCGCTTTCCCGGCTTCGGTTTTTTGCGGCTCTGTTTCAACCATGCCGGATAGGGTTACGACTCCATCTTTCGCATGGATGTGCAACGTGTTCGTGTATTGGCTGAGCACATCCACATCCCGCAACCTGTTCCATACCGCTTTCCGGAGATGATGATTTTTCGATCGGGAGGGAGGGACGATGATGCGGTTGGTCACCCGAACAACCCCATGGGCCATGCCGGCAATATCAGTCGCATGCCCGTTCGGTTCCTCTGTCCTGGTGTTCCCGTAAGGCGTCACATGCCCTTGACGCATTTCGATATTGAGCATCTCCGAATTCATTTGCCCATCCATCCGCAGGCCCTCCTCGACAGTATATTTGACACTTTCGTCGTGTCGTGTTTGATCGGTGACCCGTTCTGTGGACGAAGACGCAGTTGCGGTCTTCTCTCCCGCAAAACCCATCGGTCCTGAAAAGCACACGATCGCATCCAAATGAGACTTTAAAATATACACTCCTTTCACCATGATGACCCTCCTTGCTGTTGTGTCCTCTGAGGGAATTCTTGAGATGCTTGCCCTAATCGTAAAGGGTTCAGGTAAATGCCCCATTTCCTCCTTACAACGTCTTTGTTATGAAAGAAATCTTATTTGCGAACGTGGGCTTTGCTTTTGTTGCGTGTTTCTGGCGTCCTGGCCGTGTGCCGCCGCTGACACTTCTGCTGGGTTCTTTTCAAGTGCTCCGTGATTTTCCTTCACCTTCTTCGATCTGCATGTGACCCCGTAGGGAGTTTCCGTGATGAGCATGGATTTACCAGGACAATTCCTGGAGAAGCTGCTGAACATCAGTCTTCAATTTTGCGTACCGAATCATGTTGGATTGTTGGTCATTCATAAGTTCCTTGTGGATGAGGTCGCTCTCTTGTTCGATGGCTTGAATATTCCCCTTTAACCAGCCATCGGCCAACTTCTCAGCTGACATCAGATGCATTTGTGCCTTTTCAATGGCCGTCTGGGCTTTATAGTCTTCATGGGTAATGAGTTCGAAAATTTCGGTATAGGTCAAATAAAACTTTGCCTCCATAAGGTCTGTTTTAAGTTGCATCACACTCTGGAGAGGCAGGTTGGTTGTGTTGTGTTTTCGGAAGGTTTGCCCATTGTCTCCCGTTTGGGTTTGTTTATCTGCTGTCGGCGTGGTGGTTTTCTGCCAGAGGCCTTGCAAAACGGGTGTCACCACTAATCCTTTCTGCTCGTCTTCTTCAGTCAAGGTTGCGACCATTCCTGGCAATGCTGTTTTCTCCTCTTGGATCTTCTCGTCCGGCACTTGCACATGACGTGTTAACCAGACCTCCGCCTGCTTCGGGGCGTTTTTCTCGGAATGAACATTTGGGACCGGATACGTTCCCATGCCTGGCCAAAGGTTTTTCCTGGCCTGGGCCATTGAAATCACATCCACGCGTAAGGATATAAACTCGGCCCCCTCTTCGGCGTTTCCAAGAACGGCGTCCGCTTGTTGAATTTTGTTGTGCGTTAACAACTTCTGGGCCTGGACGATGTGATGTTCGGTGGCCGTCAACCGTAGGGCCCCTTCCGTATGTATCAGGGCATTGATCAGAGCCTCTAGATGATTTATCGCAGACGCCCTATCTTGGTTGTGCAGACTTTTGTATGCGGCATGAAGATGGGCCTTCGCTTCTACCACCGGAACAAAAAACTCGAGATTTGTGAGCCTCAGATCAATGGGAATAAGGTCCAGGGCGAGTTTTTCACTGGATTCAGAGTCCCAATTTTTCTTCACCTCCCAGAGTTGATCCTTGACTCGCGTCGTGGGACCCGCGAATTTGATGAGGTCAATCAAGGTCCGGGCATGATGGAGGTCGTTTGTGGCCTGGGCGAAGGTTTTGTGGTGGAGCGATTCGCGGGCCCGGGCAATAGCGCACAGCACTTTCGCAGCAGTTGAGGGCGGCATTGTGGCTGGTTGGAGACAAAGAATTTTGTCTTCGGTGTGATCGATGTCCTTCCGTATATGGCCATCCCATCCCCAGGACGGACTCAAGGACGATGTGAGCAAGACACCAATGAGAGTGAATTCACAAAATAGATATTTCATAACTCACCTTCTTCGTAAATGGAGGATCCTCTCGAACCTCTGGATAAAGCATTTTTGTCTCGGGTATTTCATGTACCTCATATTATATTTGCCATCGCGATGTACCATAATTTCTCTGTATGCAAAATGGAATTTCAATAAGGACTATGCGTGAAACATCAGAGTATGTGCCGATTATTCATTTAAGGTTTGGCCCCTTTGGAGAGGCATCATTCCCTATTCATTTTTGAAACCTTATCCCTCGATAGCGCACGGGGACTGCATTTCGTCTGGATGTTCGATGACCTGACGGACCGTGCTGGATTTGGCCCCGACATACCCATCCTCCACTTCATTCTGAGAGTTGACGACGGTAATACGATAGAAAAACATGGTCCCTTGCATGGAAATACATTTGGTTTGTTTGGCCATGTTTACTTAAGCCTCAACCGGCCCTTTCAAGGCGACTCCGAGGATAAGGGTGAGCGTACTTACTGGCATACCTGCATGAGTTCTATTCATCGTCGTACCCTCCTGCTATAGAAATGAGGTGATAAGGAGTGGGAACTCCTTCTTCCTTATTTATTTCTCATGTTTAACTGAATGTCGCATAAGGCATGCCAAAAAAATATATCCTCAATCATCTTGTGGCCATCCTCTAAAAAGCGACGAAATGAAAGAACACGTGGCTGGCTATACACAGGCAACACGTCTTTGACCCTCCTGCATGGCAGAACCGTCATGGAAAAATTAAGTTAATCAAATCAAAAGAAAACACAGTGTTTTCTTCATATTTTCTGCAATGAGAAAACTATCAAACCCTTCACGGTGTAAGGCCATTTGATAGGAAAAATTCCCACCGGGAAGCCTCATTAGACTTCATGGGATGCGCGAAAATGCACTTTAAGAACGGAGCGAAATTGCTCAAGGACAGCATTTCAATCTTGTTTGATGCAAACTGGATTGAATGGGACGGGTTAACTGAGTCCTGAGCGTGCAAAAGAAAAAACGCGATGAGTGTTGCAGGGGAGGGTCGCTTCTTTTTAATGGTGATTCCGACTTGGCGGACATACCTACAGAGGGGATTGGGCAAGAGAGGTTAGAGAGGCGATAGAAATCTAGTTGAACAAGAAAATTAAGAGGGCGGCAGTCAACATGCCATTACCGACGATTCCGGGGAATTATTGTGAGGCCTGAGGGACCATGACTGTGGCGAGTGAGACTTCAGAAGTCATTTGTCCTAAACGGATCGGTCTTTCACGGTGCACGGAAGTTCTCGAAGAGCACTCATGTCCATGAGAACTATCCTATCAAGCATCGGAGTTCTTCGGATGAACCAAAGAGGAAAAGTGTGATGCTTTTCACCGGATAACAGGCTGAATACACTTATGTGGGGTGGAAGATCCCTCATGATATTTTCCTAGCCAATTGGTCAGGTGTTGCCATGTGTTTTATTCTAACCTATGGCAACTTTGGCTTGAGGAAAACGATAGAGCATGCGGACGGGTGGAGTGAGGGAGACGAGACCAACCAGGAGAGGTCCGAATCTCCCGAGGAACATGCTGCATAGAATGATGACCTTTCCAAAATCCGTTAGTATCGCTGAGAGACTGAGCACGTCTCCGTTTCCGACGGAAAACCCAACCGTTCCCAATGCGGAGGCCACTTCAAACATGAGAGCCAAAAAAGGCTTATTTTCAATAAAGGCGAGAAAAAACGTTAACGTGGTGACGGCTCCAATGGCCAGGAACATGATAGCCAGAGCTTGCAAGACGAGATGGAGGGGCATCCGTCGGTAGTGAAACTCCACATCCAGTCGTTTTCGGAAGACGGCCCAGACTGATAGACACACAATGCCGAACGTGGTGGTTTTAATCCCTCCAGCGGTTCCTCCTGGAGATCCCCCGATGATCATCAGCAAAATCAACATATACAACGTGCTGGGTCTGAGTAGGCTCAGGTCCAGCGTATTAAATCCTGCTGTCCGGGCGGCTCCCGAGTGAAAGGCGGCGACCATGGCTCCCGCTCCAGGAGTTTGCGAGCCAAGCGTGGCCGGACTATGCATTTCCAACAGATAAAATCCTATCGTTCCAATCACCCATAAGCTTACCGAAACGAGTAGGGCCAGTCTCGTATGGGTTTGAATTCGATACCGTTCTTTTCGGTAATAACTCAGCAGGTCGCGGAAGACAATAAACCCGATGCCGCCCAGAACGAAAAGCAGACTAATGGAAACATTTACCAGGAAATCGTCACGATAGGGGATCAGATTTTGAGAAAACGTCGAAAACCCCGCATTGTTAAAGGCGGAAACGGCGTGAAAAATACCATGCCAGCAGGCTTCTAAGAAGGGCATTTCCTGGGAAAACCGCGCGGCGAGTATGAATGCGCCCACGCCCTCAAAGGTAAATGTGATGATCAAAATGGTTTTGACAAAACGAATAGATCCCGCTAAATCCAATGAACTGAGCGCCTCAGCCACCATCATGCGGTTTCGCAGTCCGATGCGTTGTCCCACGGCGATGAGAATGACGGTCGCGAGCATCGCGTACCCT
>JBATLR010000307.1:0-12894 GCA_049289415.1 Nitrospirales bacterium | reverse complement strand
CCAGCCCTCGAAGTCGTGTATCACGGTCATGGCTGGCTGAAAGAGAAAACGTCCGCCGTCCCGCCTGATGGCAGCAGATTGTAGTTGGGCTGCGTAAGGGCCTTCATTCTCCGGGAGCGGGAACCGTTGGTAAATCTTTCTGAGAAAACCGGAGTTGTTATTCGAAATGAACCGGGTTGGGCCTTCTTTTCCTGGGTCGAGAAAGCCGCGAGATAGGACCGAGAGGCATCGCTCGGTCGCGGTTTTGCCCTCATACATGGTGCGACCGCTCACTGCAACATATTGGGGGTGGGAACGAAACGTGCTGATCAGTGACTTGAGCCACTCGGGAACCGGAATGCAGTCGGCATCCAAGAGAGCTATAATTTCACCCTGTGCAGCCTGAGCGCCAGCGTTTTTTTGCTCGTAGGTAGCATCTTTGGGCACTCCGATCACCTTTAAGCCAGGTAACTCGGCCAGCAAGTCGGCTGGAAGCTTTCGGGCACGCTCTTCCGTTTCGACAAGCAGAAACTCAACGGGTTCGTCCACTTCCTGTGCGGCGAGTGCTTGAAGGCAACTGCGGAGATCCGCGAGTTCTGCATGGCGATCTGTGTCATGGTCGGCCACAATCAGCACGCTAACCACCGGCGCGGAATTGTGGCCAGTCCCAGAGCGCTCATTATCAAGCATGGGTACACCTCCAGTTGCTTTGTTTGACAAGAGATCGAAATTTGAATGCTTTGCCTGCCTAAATCCCCACCCTCAACCAGACAATTATTACTTAATGGAAATTTTTTCGCAATTTTTACCTAAGAATTTTCGGTTAAACGCAGATAAAGATGAGCGTGTCGCCGTGCACTTTCCTCTTTGGTATATCGCTTGAGCACTGTAGTTCGAGCTTCCTTCAACTTAACCAATGCTGGGGCTGGGTTAGCGATTATTTCGATTGCCGCCTCTGCCAAGGCGTCAGGATCGGATGGGTCGACCAATGTACCGTATTTTCCGTTGTCAAGAATTCTGGGGAATGCACCGCTGCGACTTCCCAATAATGGTACCCCGGCCGCAATCGACTCCAACACCACCAAACCGAACGCCTCATTGTATGAAGGGATCACCAACAGGTCCATATGGGACATGATCTCGCAAATCTGAGTCCGGTAACCAGCGAACTCGACGTGGTCGGAGAGCCCCAGTGCCACGACTTGATTTCTGAGTTCCTGGTCCAAGCTGCCGGCACCGACGATCTGGAGGCGAGCGCCGGGTATTACATCGACGATTTTCCGCATGGCCGCGATCGCCACCCTATGCCCTTTTTCGTATTCGAGCCGTCCGACAATGCCGAGTACCGGATAGGCGGGATCGGTTAGGGCTCGGATTTCCGGCAAATTGGTGCGGCCCGCCAGAAAGCGGTTTAGATCGAAAAATTGGTCAATGATCTCGGCACGGCCCCATTCGTAGGGCCGCAACTGTTCCTTCATCAAATGTTCGGCGATACAGACGTAGGCTTTGGTGCTCGTCGCCAACCAGTGGTGCACGGCATCCATAATCGGCTGCAGAAACCATCGCGGTTTTGGTTCATCAAAATTAACCGTCATGATAATGACGGGCACGCCCGCCAGTTTGGCTGCCAGGCGAGCCCAGACGTTGCAAAAGCCTGATTGCGTCTGAACAATGTCCGGTTGAATTCTCCGGAAGGTTTGATAAAAGGCTTTGATAACCTTGATTATGCCGAGCGGCTCCGTGAGGCGGGGAATGCCCAGTCCGAGCTCATGGATGGTGCAACCGGTGGCCTGTACCGCAGCGCCGATTGTAGAGGTGGTCGGCATCAAAGTCACCATCTCAAAACTGAAGCGCTCGCGATCAAGTTCCTCGGCAAGGCCCAACGGAGAGTGTTCTCCACCGGCATCCCGGTAAAAACCAAGGTAGGCATACAATACTTTTAATCTTTTCATTCTAGTCGGAATTTCCCCTATGTTTCGTCTCAATCGACCAAATAGGATAGCATTACGTGCGTAAAAATCCACGTGAATATGCCAGATATAGTTTATAGTCGAAACAGGGAATGGGTGATCGGTGGGAAGTGGGGGGAGCCAATCTCTGAGCTAATGAACAAGAATCGCAGACGAATATGTATCTGTATCAAGGAATAGCGTGCTCTTATAGGGAGAACAACTCATGTTCAGTATTTTAAAGAGAAACCAGGATTGGGATCGCTAATATACACGATCTTGTCAAGCAAGCATTTCCCAGACCCTCCTCACTGAGGAGTATGGTGTGCATCTCCGGCATGAGCCTCTTTAAGCTCACGACTGAGTTGCGGGTCTCGTCAATCACTCCCTTTCCAGCAGCAATAGAGATGAACCCAGTAAACATAAGCGAAGGACTTTATGGAAAAATTATTGTAAGGTCAGCGAAATTTGGGAAATAAACTCTATTTTTGAAGCAGAAACGTGTGGTTTCCAAATGGAGGATTGCCAGTCTCCTCTCCCCTAGAAACATTTGGCAATCAGGGAAAGAATATACGTTATCAATGCTGAACACTGAATTAATGAAGGATCAAAACTAATGGTCAGGTATTTGCTGCGAAGCCTCCGAGAGCCCAACGCTCTCCGGAACCTTTTGGTAGACCGACTCACGGAACCAGTTCACCTGAACCTCCTATCAGGGTTTGTGGCTCTCTTCGGAAGCCTCAGAACCAAAATCAATTTCGATTTGATAGAACGGCGATATCACGCATTTGGGCTGCTCAGAGCGGCAGACTTTGCAAGAGAAATAAATGTTAATCGTCTGACGGTGATTGAATTTGGGGTCGCTAATGGGTCGGGACTGCTTAACCTGTGCGAAGTAGGCAGGAGAATCACTGATATAACGGGGGTGAAGTTCGATATCGTCGGATTCGATACTGGACTGGGATTGCCCCCCCCAAAAGACTTCCGTGATCACCCGGAATACTATAGTCAGGGTGATTTTCCCCTCCAGGATAAGGATTTGCTGTTAAGAAAGCTTCCTGAAAATGCGCGCATCAATTTCGGAAACCTCGAGGATACTATAAAAGGTTTTTTGAGCGATGTCCGAGCTCCGATTGGGTTCATCTCTGTGGATCTGGATTACTATAGTAGCACCGTGGACGCTTTGACTATATTTGATGGGCCTTCCGATTTGTTTCTTCCGATGGTGGTAATGTATTTTGACGATGTCAAACGAGAATTACACAACCCATATTGCGGTGAAATCTTGGCCATTGAGGAATTTAATAATGGGCATGATTTCAGGAAAATTACCAAGTTCAATTTTCTCGAAAAAAGGCGAATATTTCGCAATGCCGAGTGGATAGGGCAAATGTATTTTTGCCATATATTTGATCATGCCATTCGAACCAATGCATTAAAGGCTAAACGGGGAGAGGTTCTTACACGCCCCTAACTCTACCAGGGTCTGTTGAGGCTCCAGCCTCCAGTTTAATGAGGGTGCTATAGTAGATTAGCGGGTGCGCCATTTTCATAAATTTCTCAATTGTTTTTTCGGAAAATCCTAATTAAACCGAAAATCACACTCTTTGAGGAACAGATATAAGAATATGGCCGGAATGCCGGTATACTTTCGTAAAACGTGTTTGTCCTGATTCCAATAGTTCTCCATCCCATTCGGTTCCGTGTGCCCTTCCAAATAACTCTTCGAATAACTGACCTGGAAATGGCTAAAGGCTAGCACGGCAAGTGCATTGTAACTGGGTAACGCATTACTGCAGAGAATGGTGCTGGGTACCATCATTTTTCCCTTGGTAGGCAAAAAGGGCCTAACACTTTTACCAGGAAATTATTATTTACTAGAAGTTTCTTTAATTTTTTCCTCAAAATTTTCAGCTAAACGCAGATAAAGACTAGCATATCGCCGGGCACTTTCCTCTTTGGTATATCGCTTGAGCACTATAGTTCGAGCTTCCTTCAACTTAACCAATGCTGGGGCCGGGTGACCGATGATATCGATGGCAGCCTCTGCCAACGCGTCAGGATCGGCTGGGGTGACCAACTCACCGTATTTCCCGTTTTCAAGAATTCGGGGAAATGCACCGCTGCGACTCCCTAATAACGGTACCCCGGCCGCAATCGACTCTAACACCACTTTACCGAATGCTTCGTTGTATGATGGGATCAACAACAGGTCCATCGTGGACATGATTTCGCAAATCTGCGTCCGGTGACCGGTAAACTCGACGTGTTCCAAGAGTTGCAGCGCCGCCACTTGATCCCTGAGTTCTTGTTCCAAGCTGCCCGCACCGACGATCTTGAGTTGAGCGCCGGGTATCGCGTCAACGATTTTTCGCATGGCCGCGATTGCCACCCTATGCCCCTTATCGTATTCCAGCCTTGCGACAAGGCCGAGTACTGGATGCGCGGGATCGGTTAGCGCTCGGATTTCCGGCAAATCGGTGCGGCCCGCAAGAAAACGATGCAGGTCGAAAAAGCCATCGATGATTTCGGCACGATCCCATTCGTAGGGCTGTAACTGTTCCTTCACCAAATGCTCAGCGACACAGACGTAGGCATCGGTGCTCGTAGCTAACCAGTGATGCATGGCACGCATAACCGGCCACATATACCATCGCGGTTTTGGCTCCCCACCAAAATTAAAGTCGCAATAACCACGGGAACATGCGCCAATTTGGCAGCCAGACGGGCCCACACGTTGCAAAACCCCGATTGCGTCTGAACAATGTCGGGTCTGATTCGGCGAAATGTCTGATAAAGGGCTTTGATAACCTTGATGATGCCGATCGGTTCTGTGAGGCGGGGAATGCCCAGTCCAAGCTCGTGAATGGTACAGCCGGTTGCCTGTACCGCAGCGCCGATTGTGGAGGTGGTCGGCATCAAAGTCACCATCTCGAAACTGAAGCGCTCCCGATCAAGTTCCTCGGCAAGGCCTAAGGGAGTTTGTTCCGCTCCGGCATCCCGGTAAAAACCAAGATAGACAAACAATACCTTTATTCTTTTCATAAAAACAGCACAGGATACCCCTCAGCTTGCTGGGGGAAGGAATGCGGAAATGTGATGAGACAATACAAATGAAAAATGCCCACTAGCTTGTTGGGTGGAGATTCACTCTAGCCGAATTTTCCCGGATGGTTCGTTTGAATTGTCAAAATAGAGTAGCATGAAGTGAAGGAAAGTCTCCCTCAAAATATAGGATAAAGTTCATAGCCGACAATGAATCGGGTACCTATTTAGGAAACTTTTTTACTTTGGGTTCCTTAAAGCTGGTTGATTCGGTCGGATCTCCATGACTGCATGTACTCAGCGATATGCGAGAAGTGACTGGCCGGGAAGGTCCTTGTGGGGCACGCCCGCTGCTGCACAGACCGTCGCACTCAGATCAACCAGATGTGGGTTTCGGCCAGTGATCGCACGATAGGTTCCCGATCGTGCGACGATGATCGCGTCGGCGCCTGGTATGTGGTTTCCCGACCGCCCTGACCCCGCACCTCCGCGCAACACCGTGCCGTATACCGGTGAGGTCACGCCGCGCAGGTTTGTAGATGGTTCGACACTCCATCGGATAACCAGGTCGGGAAGCCTGTCCAGTTTGTGACCGGGAGGTAAATGGTCTGCGGGTCGTTCAATGCCCGCGATGCACGCTTTCCCATCGATGTCGCTAAAGGTTCGGAGACCCTCGGCGATCTCGTCGCAGAGCACTTTTGCTTGGGATTCGGTGACAATCCCACTCCGCTCACGCCCGCGGATGTTGAGCCGAACCAATCCAGGGCCGTCTGAAGGTAGCGAAAAGGCCCGTACCGTTTTCCAGTCTTTCCCCATCGTCCCCAGTCGAGCTGTGAGTTGGAGCGAAAGTGAATCCGGTAATGCATCTGCGACTTTAGAACGAAACGAGGTGGGTACAATCGCACGCAGCTTCGTCAAAATGTCATTTCCGGATGACGTGTGAACCGGGGAGGGAGGGGTCAGAATCCGTTCCAACATTTCGGGAAGAAGATCGGACCGACATGTCTCCGAGCCCATTCCCTTGGCCCAGAACACGAGGAGATCTGCGTTGTCAGGCAGAATTTTGATTATTCGACCAAGTGCTGCGTCGGCTGCAAGATATACGTCAATTAAGGAGTTTTCCAGAAGACTCGTTCCGGTTGATGACTGCCCGATGACGTCGACGGACGTTGTATCCCAAAGCTGGTGACCCGCTAGGTGGATTGCAGCCATGTGCAACCAGAGGACATCGGGGGGCCTCTCTTCCATCAATCGTTCAACCCCGCTAGCTAGGCGGCTGGGCGCTTGCAGGAGGATTTTTCGCAGGTGGAGGAGATGGTGCTGCGATGGCTGTCCAAAGGTCTCCTCACCTCTCGGTGTCTTGCCAAGATATTTCGAAAGTTCCTTGCCCAAGCTCGGAGGACGCGACCACTGAGCCAAGTGGACGCGTGATCGAAACTGGCATCCACTCACCACGATACCGTTGGCCAGCTCTTGGATGGGATGTTCGGGGGGATCGATGGCAAGAACTCGTTTCCCTGCCCGGTCCAGGCGTCGGAACAGAGTGTCCTTTGACAGAAGTTCGTGAGACAATCGGAGCCTTTGCTCGGGAGCAGACCAGGTAAACAAGGAGTAAATTCCGTGCTCCGACAGATGCTGACCGGTATAGAGGGTGGCGTACACCGCTCCATCAAGAAATGGGGGGTCGAGGCTGACGACCTCGCCTTCTCGTTGAAGAGCCGCGAGATGCGGCATTCGGTTGTCAGCGATTAACTGCTGGATGAGGGGCAGCGATGGGGCCTCCAAAGAGATGGCCGCAATCATGTTTTGTTCCCTATGACAGAACAGATTAGACTGATGAAACCGAGGCCCTGGCACCTGCGGGTCCTACCTCGAAAGAGAACAGGGGAGGGTATGTCCAGGGAATTCGGCGCCTCAAAAATCATTGATTGTTTGGAGATAATCCTTGTAAGGTTTAACTCATTTTGAGTGTTCTTCAAATTTTGAAGATGCCAGGTTTGAGTCATTAAAATCAATCTATTGGTGTTATCGAGTTACAGCTTTCAATAGACCAATTGAATCCCGGGTATTCTGTATCAAGGTTAAACTGGGTTGTCATTGTGGCCAATAAATCTAGGCCATGGCTAGGAGAGATCTTAGATGAAGGGCTTGCCCAAGCGTTTATCAAGGTTGGCCGGTCATGTATTGTAGCGCCATTTGCATTCCTCCAGATACAAGTGCAAGTATAGCGTCGATCGAGACAATGCACGGTATTTTGCCAGGCGTACATTGGCGAAACTCCCCCCATTCAATGCCATGGATATGAGTGGTGTCCTTGGCAAATTCTTCATTGCTATGATCGACCCGATGATACCTTCATGTCTCATGACACCCAACCGAGTGGCTCAGCCAGCCGGTAAAGTAAGGGACCATAATCTAGCTTCCCTTTCCTGAGAGTAATCGGTTGCAGCGTGGATTAGGAGGAATCATGTATCATTATCCAAATAGCCCTGGGCATTCCTCTAAAAAATGCCAAAGGCTATGGTTTTCATAAGCCTTTCAGCTGCTTATAGGAGGAAAGAAAAAAGGCAAAAGAGGCTGACAACCATCTACAACCCTAAAGGGATCCTATGGAGAGCAATCGTCTTCCCCCGCCGGCAGTTGTTCAAAAGCGGTCTCCCTCTAATAGTGGACGATGGCCTTGTAGGACAAAATTGTCCCAACTATTACCATCACCATTACCGTCGCCAGAAAACAGGTTGTTCCACAGGAAGAGCCAACCGAGGACATTAGGCCCCGCTTAGAATTCTCAACCTTGGTTTAATGAGACCTGCGCGTAATCTAAACGGCCGCTATCGGATACGGACTCCCACTGGTTCGTTTTGTGAACTTTTTTACAGCCAGTAATTCTGGCTTCCGAATAGATTCAATACGGAACAATTTTTGCTTTTATGGCTCAAGGAATTCTTGAGAGCACATGAAGGGTATTTTTGAACAATCATCCAATAACTTGATGGATATAAGTATTTGCACAGTCCATATCGTATTCACGAGCGTTTGAGCGCCAATTTTTAAATCGCCATTTTTCCGATTTTGAGGAGTAGGTTGTGTCGTGAAAGGAGTTCACCAGATTCGTGCCGTTTTACTCGATATTGATGGGACGCTCTATCACCAGCAGTCTCTTCGTGGCCTGATGGCCTTTGAGTTGTCTACTGCTCCGTTTGCGTTAGGTTCTATTCGGGAGGCTCTGCGTGTCTGGAGAATATTAAAATGTTTTCGGGAAGGACGTGAGGAGTTACGAACCATGGAAGATCCCAGTGCCCCATTGGTGAGTTTGCAATATTCCCTTGTTGCCGAACAAGTTTGTGAGACCCCCAGTGAGGTGGAAATCGTGGTGAGGGAATGGATGTTCCGTCGCCCCTTGAAATATCTCAGGATCTGTCGGCGTCGTGCCATGAAAGAATTTTTTCAGTTAGCGGCTGATAGGGGCCTGCGCACGGGAGTCTTTTCTGATTACCCTGTGAGAGAAAAATTGCAAGGGCTAGGGATTCATGCTCCGTTAACGGTGGAATTATGCGCCACGGATCCGGAAATTAATGCCTTTAAACCTAACCCCAAGGGATTTCTCTATGCCTGTCACCTCTGGAATCTTGATCCCCGGGAGGTGTTGTATGTCGGTGATCGGTATGACGTCGATGCGTGTGGCGCCAAAGCTGCCGGAATGCCTTACGTCATATTTTCCCGCAGAGCGCCTCGCGCGTTTGACGCTAGTGCAAAAACAGAATATCGTTCGATTACTAATTTTAGAGGTCTTTGCGATGTTATCCACTCAACCATCTAACTTTTTTCGGATACTCTGGCCTTATGTTCAGATCGCCCGGATCGACCACTGGTTTAAAAATGTGTTTATGATTCTGGGCATCGTGCTGGCCATTTTTTATGAACCGGCACTCTTCGCCTGGGATAGTCTTCTTCCTTTGCTTCTGGCTGTTGCAGCCACCTGTTTGATTGCCTCAAGCAATTATGTAGTGAACGAGCTTCTTGATGCGCCTTATGACCTACTCCATCCAGTGAAAAAGGATCGGCCCGTTCCTTCCGGGAAGGTTAAAAGCAGTTGGGCCTGGATGGAGTGGTTCTTATTGGGCGTTTCAGGGATCGTTCTTGCTTTTTCCCTGAATGCCTATTTTGGGACCACAGCCCTGTTATTTTTAATAAGCGGCCTCATTTACAATATTCCCCCGATACGGACGAAAGAACTACCGTATTTAGATGTGCTTTCTGAGGCACTGAATAATCCGATTCGTTTGTTGCTCGGGTGGTTTGCCCTTATAACCCATAGCATCCCTCCACTTTCGCTTGTGTTGGCGTACTGGATGGTTGGGGCATTTTTTATGGCAACCAAGCGATATGCCGAGTATCGGCGCATAGGTGATCCGATACGTGCACAAGGGTATCGAAAGTCGTTCCGGTATTACACCGAAAATCGCCTATTGCTCAGTATGTTCTTTTATGCGATGGCCTGTTCCTTTGTGTCTGGAATTTTTCTTGTCCGATATCATGTGGAGTTGATTCTTTTTATCCCTATAGGGGCGGGATTTTTGACGTATTATCTTAAGATTGGCTTGCTTGAGGATAGTCCCGTTCAAAATCCAGAAAAATTATACAAGGAACGGGGGTTTGTTCTGTATGTTGCATTCAGCACGTTGTTCTTTCTCCTGCTTATGTTTTCCGAGATCCCTGATTTGTATGAGTTGTTTAATGTTAATCCGGCCATCATTCCACCTCTTTGGACTATTGGTGGAAAGTAAGTGTCTGCTATCTGCCTAAAAAATTGATTCAAGGATACCCGAGGGTTTGGTTCGTGAATATATTTTTGTTAGGCGATGGACAAACCAACCACCAAAGATCCCTTCAGTCTTATGCAGGAATTCCGAGGAATTAAACAAAATTTTGTGCCCCGCGTGACCCTGCCATGCCTTGGGGAACATTGAAGATGTTAAAGAGTGGACTGCCTCCCTGGAAAGAAATCCTGGGACGGATGAGAAGGTCCATTGTGGAGAATTGCCGCCCGCTAGGACGACTCTGCCCCCAATACCTGACGGAATTGTGAAGGGTTTTTGAATGTTGGGATTCAAGCATGAGGAAATCACGGACTTCGAACATTATGACCTTTCGTGATGGATCGTCTTCCCGGCGTTCGGAGGCATCCGGAGTTCTGATTATGAATGAGTGTGAGGGGTGAATAAAAATGATGAAATTCCAAAGTGGAAGCTCCGATTTGAGAACCGTTTTTTTTCAAGGAATCTTTCTGAAAAAGGATATGTCTAATGGGTGAGATGACTCGGCCAAATTTCTCCAGAGCCATGTTCGGCTTCTTTATTCTTCAGATCGGGTTACTGATTTGGGCAGGTTGGGTCAATCAGGATTGGATCAGTACCGATGGGATTTCCTATATTCGAATTGCCCAATATTATGGATCAGGACAGTTCGATTTAGCGGTTTCCGGTTATTGGGGGCCCATGTTGAGCTGGATCATTGTTCCGTTGCTCAGCTTTATGGAAGAATCGTTATCCGCTGCGCAGATGGCCATGGGAATATCGGCGATTGTGTATCTCATGGGCTGTATGGCGATATTCCGGGTTTTGGGGATTGGGTCCTCCGCGATGTTTGTGGCTCTTGGGATCGTTGCCTTTATGAGTGTCCACTGGGCGGTTCAAGGGATCACTCCGGACCTTTTGATGAGTGGCATTCTTTGTCTAGCCATAAGCCGAACTTTGCATCCTGATTGGTGCGATAAGCCCTCCGTCCAATTTTCTGCCGGGCTATTATTCGGGGCTGCCTATTTAGCGAAAGCGCCTGGGTTGCCATTTGCATTTATTCTGATTGTGGCGGCAGGGGCGTTATGGACCGTTTGTCAGCAGACCAGCCCGATACGTGCTCTACGTAGCGCCGCGATTACCTTTTTCGGGTTAATGCTTATTGCCGGGCCTTGGATTTTCGTACTGTCCCTCAAATATGAAAGACCGACGTTTTCGACAAGTGCAGGAATCAGTCATGCCGTCATGGGGCCGCCTGGTGTTGGGCGGGGACATCCCACTTTTTCTGACTTTCTTATTCCGGAACAGGGCCGACTTTCGTCCTGGGAGGATCCAATCTCGAAAAAGTACTCACACTGGTCTCCGCTTGAAAGTACAGAAAATTTTCGTCATCAATTGCGGCTCGTTTACAGTAATGTGATAAAAACTATACGTCTGCTGAAGGACTTTGACTGGTTTGGCATCGGGCTGGTCTCGGTCATATTCGGATTCTTGTTTCATGCCCCATGGAGACAGAATATCCGCTCTGATCGCTGGCGATGGGCAGCGATATTCATTGGGTGTCTTGTGGTGATCTATTTGCCGGGTTATGGAGGAGAAAGGCGATATTATTTTTCCGTCTACCCGTTTCTTCTTGGCGGGAGTTTAGGCTTTGTGGGGTATCTGGCCAAGAGTCGGTCCGGTCAGGAGAAAATTCTTCATATTATGGCATTGTCCCTTGTTTCCTTATCTTTTCTCTTTCCCCTCGCCAACCAACCCTTCTTCCCGGAGAGACCCAGTTACCAGGCGGCCAAAATCCTGAAGGAAAAATTGAACGCCCTTCATATCAGTGGCCCAATTGCTTCGACAAGCGGGTTGGAAAATATTGATTCCTATACCGCCTTCCTGATGCAAGTGCCCTGGCATGGTAGGTCAAAAAGGTCTCAAACTGTCGAAGAGGTGGAATCGTCTCTTGCCAAAATCATCATCGTTGACCGAGGGACTTTGGCGGATGAAAATCTTCATAATGATACGAGTTTCATCAGCCTGGATGAAAAAATGTTCGATTCCCTCGGGAGGGATTTCGATCCTGGAGTGAAAGTCTACATCAATACAAAAATATAATTTTGCCAATTGTCCAGTTGTGTTTCTGCAGCCCGTTTAGCAATGTTGGCGGCTTCAAGATCTTGAGAAGCTGGGACAGCCACGATCGGGCTTTCCACTAAGAGTGCGGGGGTTTTTCTGTTTATTTTTGGGTGTTCTGCACCCTACCTTAATGCATAGCTCCAGGATACACTCCGTCATCACCCGATTGAAATCGCTGCGGACGGATCGGAGTGAGGTGGCGGGTGTGTGGGTAAATCACCGGAACATAATTAGAAACCTGATTAGTCTTGTGACTCTAGCCTGGATGGTGGGTACATAATGACGGACAGGGCGTTGTGATCGCTAAGGATGCCTTTGAATGGAAGGGATAGGGAGTGGTCTGTGCGGATTCCTCTGACGGCAATCAAATCCGGCCCGCTTTGTTGCACAAGGGTTAGCGCATTCGCTTTAAGAAATTCTTCCAAAATCTCTGCATCGCGTTCCTCCTGATCTGATCGAAGATTTCCATCCATGCCGACAAGCAATGGTGCATCAGGAGAAACGAAACGCCTAATGCCTGCAGTAAGCTGTCTAAACTGTAGAGCTCTGGCCTTAATGCTGGCCTCTCCACGACCTGCGTCCATATGACTATTCAATACCCAGAATGTTGGGAATTGAACAAGCTGGAAACCCTTCGAAAAGAAATCATCGGCTTTATCCAGGTCGGTATTCCAACCTGCAAAGGCCTCATAGGGTTCTGAATGGACAGACTCAGGTTGTTCGCGAGCGAGCATCAGGAGTCCGGGACTCAAACATATCTTGCACATGGCTCGAAGGGGCCACCAGTCACCACCACCGCCTTCGGTGAACAATGGGTGATTTGCCCAGGCATGTTTGGTGTATTGGGCGAGTTGTGCCGGACGGACAAAGGCTTCTTGAAACAGCACAAGATCGAACCTGGAGGCTAGATCCCCAATGCAAGCGACCTCTTCTTCGGTGTGGGCCTCGCTCGAGAAGAACGAATCGGAAAGAAGGCGGTCATGAATATTAAATACCAAGAC
>JBATLR010000306.1:0-6676 GCA_049289415.1 Nitrospirales bacterium | reverse complement strand
GTGAACCGCTGCGCCAGGCTGATTTCAGCCTCTCTGGTTGAATGAAATGGATGCCTGTAGACCATACGATTCCTTGACATGCCGCAGGACGTTTCATCCCTCCCTCCTAGGGGTTGTTGAACGACTTTGCCAACAACCCCCTCTCCCTTTCTTTTGCTGGTCTATGTGATCAAGTTGTTCTACCCGTTCACATCCGACGTCCTTGGCAAGAGTTCCATGCTCACCATAAAGCCCGGGGAACTTCCGTTATACGGCCCGGCTGCCGGCCTACTTCGACGGCTTCTCACCTTCATGCTCTTTCAGCCAGGACTCCGTTAACCATGATGGAATCGGGGTCTCCTCGCCGACTTCCTCTTCGCCCTCGATTCCGCGCCTGAACACCTGTGTTTGGTTCAAACTTTTGAGCCCACCTGACAGGGCCGCAGACCCGGCTGGTCTCCGGCAATTAAGAACTTGTTGCGTCGAGCTCATTGTGCAGCATTTCATTTGGCCACCTTCGCATACCAGGACGTGTACATATGAATGGCCCCGCATAATATCCTGCTCTGCTTGACTTACGCATGAAGATCCGAAATTCGTGTTGAGATCCTCCGTTGTACATCCGAAGACTTTGGCCTTGGGTTTGGCCTGGGCGTTGAGCGGCAGGCCAAATACCCAGATAGTGAAGCTAAGCGCAACAATCGTCATTGTGCGTGTCAGGCGCATGGTGACCTCCTGGTTAAAGTAATTGTGTTGTGCTCTTGCTGATTCTGACCTCACGATGAAATGTTTCATGCCTGGTCATGGTTTAATGGCCGGCCTCGCGATCAGTTTCTTGTGCCCATCCAGATCTATCGCCCCCGCGACGAGTTCGGTGCCGATGATGAACCGAGGTTTGCCGGAAATGCCGACACGATGCATTTTGAATCTCGTGCAAAGGCCGGCGTCATTTTTCTTCCTTCTCCGAAGATGCCGGCAGGCCGCCCTCGATCCCGCGTCGCATGATCGGGGCTTTCTGCTTTTGAAAAATCGATGGATTCTTCGTGCCGGGTGGTGTTCCTTGATCGAGCACAGCGGCGCGGGGACCCAATAGGTTCTTGAGGGCGCCGCTGACCGCACTGTTTGTTGGGTTCGTCCCCTTCGTGCAGTTGTACGTGCCGTCGCCATTTGGTGGGCAGCACATCCAGTCCCCGCAGGTACCATCAGAGTATTTGGGTCGTATCAGCAAGTCATTTGTATTGGGGCAGGTATGTCCCTGGCCATCTCCTGACGTTTGGTTGCACTGATCTCTGATGATAAGAGCCTCTACCGGCGATGAGAGTGCAAGTAAACCGATTACGGCGACCAATCGAATAAGATTTGTCCGCATCATATCCATAAATCCTCCTTGCTCAATGAGAAGGTCCGTTTCGTTGATCAATCGATTACTGTTTGCTTCCTTCGGTTAGGTCAAATGGGCTCGGCTGTTCAATAATTGGCTCAGTGGTCTGCCCCTCTTCAATGCCACGGCTCAAGACCGCACCCATTCCGCCCACACCTCCGATGCCGCCTGTCGTCGTGGCTGTGCCGATTTGGCACGTGAATTCACGGGAGGCCCCGGCAGGGAGAAGACCGAAAAAGCTGGCGGTGCTGCCAGAAGGGGGAAGCGTTTGCACCTGGGATGTGCCGTTTGACATGGTCGTCCTCACGGTGAGACCTGAGAGCGTGGGCACCATCACCCCCACGTTGCCCTGGTTTTTGTCCAGGTTGCACATGATGGTCTGTGTCTGGCCTGATTCGCACACGGTCCCTTCCTCGACGCCAACCACATTGAGCGGGCCCTCCAGATTGCCGTAAGGATTGAAGCAGGCAACAATCATCCTGCCGTGCGCCATTCGGCCGCTCCAGCGTACGCGCGTGTTGCCGACCAACGAGGGGTCGGTTTTGCCCATGGTCTGCAGGATCCAAGCGCGGAATGTAAAGACATCTGTGAATACGGCTTCGCCATTTGGCGTCAAGCAGTTTGTGGTGTTGCCCTGTGAGGCGATTCCACGCACCGTCGCACGACCATTCTCGACTGTGACGAACCCTGATCCGCTGTCGCCGGGACACAGCGAGGCGGAGGCCGCAGTGGCAGGAATGTTAATTTTTGGCGCATAGTCGATCTGGGGGATTGGTGCGCGGAAGATGGCAAACTGTCCTGAAGGTGGCGTGCCATTGTGACTAAAAGATGCGAGAGTTCCTACGACGCCTGGGTTACGCTGGTTTCTCGGCAACCCGACGGTCTGGAGATAGGGGTTGATCGTGAATGGTTGCGCCAATTTGATCAGCGCGATGTCGTTGGCCTGGTCCTGGCTCGGAGTGTAATTCGGGTGGAGGTACACGCCGTCGCGCCTAGCTCCGACAGGAGCAGGACCGCGTGTTTCAGTTTTCACCGCGCCGGTGTATGGATCGGTCCGCTTATAGGTGAGTTGGCCAAATCCGATTCCAGGCGTGACACAGTGCGCTGCAGTTAGGACCCATTCCGGATCAATAAGCACCCCGCCGCAGCCACCCATGCGCACTACCCAGGGGTATCGATAGTCAGGTTCGAATGTGCCGCCCACGACAGGCAGTGGCCCACCACCACCCGAAGAGGGGGCCGCCTGCGGTATCAGGACCTTCCCTTGCGGGGTTGGCTGCGCTGCCGGAGCTAGAGCCTTTTGTGAAGGGGTGAAGAATCCCGGCTTTGTGCGGTGGTCACGGGGCACCGCGCGCTCAATGACGGAATCGTCGGAAGGCGTCGAAAGACTGGTTGGTTCCTCAGCCCCGGCATACGATGATCCGCCAAGTCCGATTGCAAAAGCCAGAACCGTGGAATGGATCACACCGACGGATGGATTATGTCTACGCATAATGCCCCCCTCTGTTATGGTAACTAAATTGCGATGTCCGAAATTTTCGTTTGCAATACCCAGTAGGTATCCAAATGGTGCCTCTTTCTTCACAACCCAAGCATGATTAACTCGAACTTGGCTGTATAGTTAATCGACGGAGCCCCATTCGGATCACTGATTCGTGTGGACATAAGGGTTTCCCCATCTAGTTTCCCTGACTTGAGCGTTCGATGTCCGTAGCCAATATAAAAGCCGCTGAGGGTTTGGATGGTGTACGTGCAATCGCCTTGGTCAACAAATTTAAATTGCTCCCATGCTTGAACCTGAGTGCGATTACTCTGAAGGACGATCCCGCTGGCAAGTCCCCCTCCACCCTCGGCCGTGACGTAATGATTGCTGTTGGGATATTGGAGCGCATAGGATCCGTTTGCTTGTCGGACAAGTCTGAATGTTCCTAGGCCTCCCCCCTGTGTGTGGCCTAGCTCATTATTGAAGCCAAGGCCCTTGATCTCATAGGCATACCCTGACCCAAGATCTCCGCATTTCGACACCACGAAATATTCCCAGTCAAGGGCTTTCGTGGCATCGGTGTGAAAGGCATCGGTGGCTTTGCCACCACCGCCTACGGCCGTAAGAAAGTGACCATCGAATGTCTGGATGGTAAACCATGATGCGTTGGGGTGCTCTATTCGAAATAGCGCAGTATCTCTGTCAGGAGTTCGTAATTCTGTTTGCAGGGGCTGTGTATAGTCGCTATATTCGGGCGTTCGTCCAGTGACTGCGCTCAGATAATACCCCCCTCTGGTCAGAATAGTCGTAAAATTAGGCTGAACTTGCGCGAGTTGAATTTTCTGGTCAGGCCCGATTCCGGATGGAGCGGTCACAACGGCGTTAATAGTATGGTGTCCGCCACCAGGGAAGGTGAGGGGCGTTTTCTTTAAAACGGTTCGGATGCTGAACTCACCAGGCAACGTACTAAAGGCAGGCGTATTCGGCGCCACGCCCGGCATCAGGAGCTGAGGTGTCCGGCCGAGCTGTGGCTTGGTCAGTCCCGGCATCTTTCGCAGAATACCGCGTTCTTGAATATCACCTGACGGCTGGTCTTCTGCTCCCTGAGGAGTCGGTGCGCTCTCCATCACTGGACGATCCCTAGACGGGTCGGCGGGAGGCGATTCCTCCGCCCTACTGATAAGTAATCCGCCCGTAAAAATCACCAATCCTGAGGCTGCCAGAATGAATCCAGTGAGAATCTTCGTATTGTGAATGTTCTTGTAAACGGTCATGGTGTGTTCCTAAATCCCTCCCTCGTGGCCGAACATTATTTGGTTTCACTCGACGGATTGGTCTCCTCAGGCTGTTTCGGTGCAGGCTCGGCGGATTGCTCGCTCTCAACCCCGCGTCGCATGATTGGCGATCTGGCTCCCGTTTTGGGAAGACGTGAGGTATTGGGGGAAGGATTCAGTGTCGGATTTTGCAGTACTCCCCCCGGGAACCGTTTTACCCCGCCGGTGGGAGTTGATGCGGTATCCTCGATTTGTTCGCAGTCCTTCCCCCCGTTAGGAGGCTCTACGCAACACATGTAGTCCCCACTACCGTTACATTCGACCCAATGTCCCGGCTTGTCGGGACAAGTGGCCACACCAATGGTTACGGGCCCTTGGCACTTATCAGCATTCCTTATTGGCACTGCCTGTGCCGGATCCCAGTGGAAAACGAGAACTCCCAAACACAGCGCCCCTCCAACACTCATTTGCTGAATTCGTTGTGTCAGATTGGTCATGATCTCCCTCCGTGAATTAAGGATTTATTATGAAAGAAATTTATTTGGTTCTATGATGGTGAGTCGAACGAAATTCGTGAGCGGTTCATCCGTTCTGCAATCGGTTACTTGGCTAGTTCTCTTTTGAAACCTATCTTGGCTGTACTGCTCGGCTTTCCCATGGTCTCTTTTGTCCCATTTATTGAAAAAAAATTCTATCGCCTTTGTAAGGGGGTACATTGGCAGCTCTGACTTCCGACCGGGCACGATCCCGGGCAGATAGATGACAACACCTGACAATCTGCGTCGTTGCTGCATGAACATTTTGTCATAGTGAAGGGAACCTGATATCCGCAAAGATTTTGTGGCAGTGGGGGAGGGGTGCCCCGGAACAAGGGAGTGCACTGACAGGTCTGGCTTCCAGGCGGGCACGATCCCGGGCAGAGGCTTGACAAGACTTGACAGTCGGCATCATTGGAGCACCGGCATTGCGTCATCATGTGGGTTTCCTGATGACATAAATTAGTCGGAAGATTTCCCCCAGGCTGCTTTGGTGGCGGTTTGACCTTCGTTCCTCGTGGCATTTTCTGTAAGGTCCCTTTCGTCAGTCCCCGCTCCTGGATTTCTCCCCCGGGTTGCTCATCGGGTTCCTCTGCCGATGGTCCATTTTCTTTTGGAGAACTGACACCAGGCTGCTCGCTGGGCGCCCCTTCCTCTGCCGTACTGACATGTCTTCCACCGAAGAACACCAACAAACCTATGATCAAAACCGTGAAGATACCTTTCATCGTGGTGGTACCCGATACTGCTGACTGTCCCATGAGTCTCTCCTTCTTCATTCGCACTGCGTCATTTACTGGAGAATTACCGGTAATCCCAATCCATGGGCGACCAACTGGAAATTCTCATTCGTCGTTGGTGCGGCATCCCGACGGGTGGTGAGCAAGGTGTATCCTGATGAATCCTTGTCGATCCCCACAAAAAATCTGCTGCTGGTCTGAATCGGATAGGTACAGTCGCTCTGATCGATCACCTTGAATTTCTCCCACCCTTTGATTTGCGTCGCATCCGTGTGAATGACCGTGGAGCATTTTCCGATGCAGGCTTCGAACATCCCGCAATCCGGCGGATGATACTTTTGCACCTGGCCTCCTTCTCCCAAAGCGGTGACGGTGTGGACACTCTCCTCTTTCAGTTCTTAAAAAACCTCATTCAGCCGGCACGGTGATTTCGATGTCTAATTCCTCCGGCTGTTCGCCTTCAATGCCACGGCTTAATACGGAACCTGTGCTTCCGCTAAGGGGCGTCCTAAAAATGACGGTCCCGCCCGGCTTATAGGGACCGCAATACTTCGTCGTGCCACTTCTCACGCCACCGGTGGCGGGATCCGAATAGTTGCAGGTTTTCCCGTTATAGGCTCCACAGGAAAACCCACCAGTGTTTGAAATATCCGTGATCACGCCAATGATGTCTCCAGGGGCCTGACAAATGCAGGCGCATTGTTTGTAAATGGTCCCTTTGGGTTTAGCTAGGCTTACCTCAACCCACGTCAACACCAGAATCAGTCCGGCGCACACACCCAGAACCATGCGACCTCTCATCCACATGTGAGTTTGGGTAACAGGTGTCATGATTGCCCTCCTTTGAAAATTTCGGTGATGGGTTTTTTGAAATCTATTCGATTGTTCTTTCTGCAGCACGGGTCTCATCTTCCTGAAGAACGTGCTGCCGATTGTCTTGCATCTCTTATCTCTTTTCATCTCGAACCTGTCTGACCAGACTTTTGAGATCTTTCAGATCCAGTGCGCCCGGAATCAGTTCTGTCCCGATGATGAAACCCGGGGTGCCGTTGATACCCAACTCTCTGGCGAGCTTCCGATTGCGGTCGATGGTCACCTGGATGGTTGGGGCCTGCATATCTGCGCTAAGCCGTTCAGTGTCCAATCCGACCGCTGCCGCAATGTTGAGGATGTTTTCCTGTGTCAGCTCATTCTTCGAGGCCAGTAACGCTTCATGAAAGGCCAGGTGTTTGCCTTGGGCTTTTGAGGCTAAGGCCGCACGAGCGGCGAGCAACGAGGCATCT
>JBATLR010000305.1:0-4395 GCA_049289415.1 Nitrospirales bacterium | reverse complement strand
GTGTTCCGCCTGTTGATGGTCCACCAACTGAAGTCACGAGGAATTTTGGTGCGGGTGCGCTAGGGGCTGTTCGTTTCTGTGGAATCGTCGAGGAAGCTCGCGATGATCGCGAATCCGGATCACGCGTTCAATGAACACCTTCGTCCTCCGACGGGATTAGGTTTCCCTAGACAGTTGAAGGAGAGTCCTGTGGTTCTTCCGGCTAAGTCTCTGGGACGCCGAGGCCTTCTCCCAGAATCCAGACAAAAAGGCTCATTGCTTATACTATACGGATGAAATGGTAGGTTTTTCGTCTCTGCCAGGCCTTCTCGGACCATCTTCTTCTCTCCTTTTAATGCGGGAGCCATTTTTTTCTGTCCGTTCGTGCTGGTGTGATTGTTTGTTGATGCGACCCTCCTCAGTGGACTGGGTTGCGCGATAATCTTGGAATGCTGAAAAATGAAAAACGAAAACTAACGTAGGATTTCTGTGATATCACTGAATACCGCATGGAAAAAGGGCCTTCCCATGCATCGTTGATAGAACAGGGAATTTCCAACCGGCACAAAAACCGGCAACAAATCGAATGAAAATGATTCTCAGTTGAGAATATTCATGATGATGGAGTGTTAGGAAAAATGAGTGCCAGATGGGGAAAGAAATGGGGCTGAATTTATTTTACCAGGTGAGAATAGACGATGGCTTCTATCGGTGTAGAGGACAAGAGAAGGTCCTCACGCCAGGGGCACGCCACGTCTTAACCATTCTCGCCACAATGGCAGATGACACAACGTCCCGTTGTTGGCCCGGATTGCAATGCCTAGCAACGGCGACGGGGAAACCTACCCGGCAAATCAAGAGAGACATTACCGAGTTACTTCAAAGCGGGCGGATTGAACGATCAAGGCAGAGTAAGAGCCCCAAACATTCATACCATTATTTTGTTAAGAACCCACTCTTTGTTACCACCGAACAGGGGTCGTACACGTCCCCTGACAGCGGACATACACGGTAAAAAGCAGGGGCCGTGTACGGCCCATAAAAATGAAGTGAAAACGAAAACCTTAAAAACATCTTCGCGCGGGCGCGAAGGGGAGCAAGAGAAGATCGCGCTTCGCGCGGATGGTGAAGAGGTTTCGCCTTTGGCTTCACAGGGGGAGAAGAAAAAGAAGAGTTACGCTCGAAGCCACACGATCGAGACAGACGCCAAACCTGGGAAGGCCGCGCTCCGCGCGGAAGACTCGCTTCACTCGGGCGCCGTTCCCGAATGTGGACCAAGGCAGGGCTATACGGAATCGGGACCCAAGCTCGGCGAATATCCCGATTAAAAAATCAATCTGTTCGACGCATTGTGGCACGTATGGCCTAAAAAGGCGGGATACACGGAAGCCAAGGCGATGTGGAACAAGGTGCAGATATCGGCGGAAGTGTGGGCAAAGATCCATAACGATTTACTTGGATGGAAACGCTACGGCAATTGGGCGGAATTTCAAGGGCGGTATTGCCCAAGATTGGACAATTACCTCGCTGAGTCAGGATGGAAAGAGGATCCACCTGTGCCCGGTTGGATTAAGGGCTCAAGGATCCGAATTGCGAGAGGCGAACCGTAACAGAGATCGGCGGATTCTAAACGGTGGTACAATTTTGCCACCGAATAGGGCGCTATAAAACCTAAGACGTGAAGGGATGGAAAGATGGTGAAGTGGCCGTATAACAACGCGCAATGGCAAGAGCTGAGGCAGGCGAAACTAACCGCCGATCCATTCTGTCGGGCGTGTCTGGAACGCAAGATCACCAAACCCGCGAACCATGTGGATCATATCCTGGCCATTCGAAACGGCGGCGATCCGTGGGAATGGACGAACCTGCAATCGCTTTGTCATTCATGCCATAGCCGGAAGACGTTGCATATTGAAGTCCATGGACAAAGCCGCGTGCCGGTCAAGGGGGGCGATGTGAATGGGCGTCCGCTTGACCCTCAACACACATGGAACCCGGAAAAAGGTAGAAAAATTGCTCGGGGCTGAGGGCTCTGGACCGACGCCCCCGCTTTGCGTGCAGTAAGTTTAGAAAAACAACCTGTTAGCAGAAAAAAATTAAACCAATTGCAAGAAAACCTAAAAATATAGGCAATGACAAATCCATGATTAGCCATCGCCAGTTCTGACTTCTAAGGAAAAGAGCAAAGCAATTATCAAAGCGTTGCAATGAGGCGAGTATTCGGGGTGAATTATAGACATGGGAAACCTTATCCATCTCAAGTATTAGCTTATTAAGAGAGGTAAGTGTTCTCTCAAGGTCATTGTCTACACGGGTGACAGTCCGTGCATTTGTTCCAGTAAGGGAGGTAGCGAATTGTTGAATCTGTTGTTGATAGTTTTGCAAACTTTCAAGAGAAACCTTAGCTTGCTTTGAAATTGGTTCTAAATTGTGCGCCTCGTTTACCCACCAGTTATAAAGAGATGATTGCCTTGAATCTTTGGGGTAATCCCCAAGGGGGTTCTTATATTTGCCTACTGTTTCAAAGACCGATTTTGTACCAGTAACTCTTAATCTCCATTCTAGAAGGTTATCCCAAGATAGCCAAATGAAGTGAAATAACAAATAAAAAAGAATGATTGAAAAAACGGACTTCACCACACCAATATTGAGATTTGTTATAGCTAGCCCAAAAAGAGTCGAATGTTCCTGAATTCCTAAATTGAAAAATGAGATTGTAATGGCAATTACGCTTATAAACATTATGTTGGTTTTGATCTTTAAAGTTTGCGAGTCCACCTCAAAGATCACAGGTGCTCCCAAAACTTTTTGTGCAACCTCCACCCTCTTTTCTTCTTCTGTCATTTCGACAGTCATTTTGTACTCCTAGTAAACAAATCTGGACAACAGATAACCTTACAAAATTTAACGAATAAAGAGAAGCATAAAAGATAAGACAATGGGATTACGAGGACCAGGCGCAAAAGGGGAAAAAGGAAAATGTATCTCCTGAGAGAAAACCAAGTCATGGCCTACCATGGGTGCCAAAGGACTTTCCCGGCCTGAACGGGTGATGCGGTTTATGAAGGGTTACGGATTACATCCGGCATGGATGCTGGGAAACCGTTTAAGCTTCGCCCATGGCAAAAGAAGATTATCCGTGAGTGGTATCAGACCGCCGCAGCAATCGATTGGTCAGAATGGGTCTGCTCACAATGGCGCGGGAAAATGGCAAAACGGTGTTGATTGCGGCGCTCTGCCTCTGCCTTTTGCCCGGACCGGAGAGCGAACAGCATGGGCAAGTCGTGGCCTGTGCGGCAGATCGAGACCAAAGCGGGTTAATTTTTGACGAGCTGTGCGCCTTTATCGAAGACAACGACGAATTTGACGCCCGGACCAATATTAAACCACATGAAAAAGTGATCTAGGATTCGAAGTCTGGATCCAAAATTTAAAGCCTATCCAGTGATGCTAAAAAATCCCATGGTTTGAATCCGTCGGTGGTAATTTTTGATGAACTCGCACAGTGGGCAAGTGGGGTGGGGCGGCGTTTGTATGATGCGTTGATCTCCGCAACCGGCGAACGAAAAGAACCGTTGAAGATTGTCATCAGCACACAAAGCGTTGCCGATCACAACCTCATGAGCGAATTAGTTGACCATGGCAATCAGATATTGGACGGCACGATACAGGACGAGACGTTTTCCCCGTTTATTTTTGAAGTCCCGCAGGATGCCGACCCGTTTGACGAAAAATTATGGAAGCTGGCCAATCCAGCCTTGGGCGATTTTCGGTCATTGGAAGAAATCCGGACCTTGCTCATCGAGCGAAGATGATTCCCCACAGTTATCGACGTTTAAAAATCTGTATCTCAATTAGCGCGTGGCCGCTGATGAACGCTGGATCACATCGACGCTGTGGGATGCCTGTGCGGGTGCGCTAGGGGCTGTTGGTTTCCAGGGCAACAGTCGAGGAAGTTCGCGATGGTTGCGAATCCGGATCTTGCGTTCAATGAATTCACCTTCGTCCTCCGACGGGATTAGATTTCCCTAGACAGTTGAAGGAGAGTCCGGTGGTTCTTCCGGTTAAGTCTCTGGGAAGGCGAGGCCTTCTCCCAGAATCCAGACAAAAAGGCTCATTGCTTATACTATACGGATGAATTGGTAGGTTTTTCGTCTCTGCCCGACTTTCCCGTACCCTCCTCTTTTCTCCTTTGATGCGGGAGCCATTTTTTTCTGTCCGTTCGTGTCGTGCTGTGTGATTGTTTGTTGATGCGAACATCCTCAGGAGATCTGGGGTGCGAAAGTGTTGGTGGCCTGACGGTCTGATGAGGATAGGGGCTGATGGTGAACCCTACGCCAGGCTGATTTCAGCCTCTCTGGTTGAATGAAATGGATGCCTGTAGACCATACGATTCCTTGACATGCCGCAGGACGT
>JBATLR010000304.1:0-3548 GCA_049289415.1 Nitrospirales bacterium | reverse complement strand
CCGCTAGACAGGTCGTCCCTTTGCCTGCCCCCTGGCTGGCTAGCTTCTTAAACAGGCCGGTGCCCTCACCTTTCAGCACAACCACCTGATCAGCTCCGCTCAAGGCCAGAACCAGATCAAGGAGGCCGTCACCATCCATATCGGCGGCAACGACCGCTAGCGGAATTTTCCCGACTCCAAAGGACACAGCCGATCGAAAGGTGCCATTGCCGTTGCCTAATAGCACTGAGACGTCGTCGGATGTGCCGTTAACCGTCGCGATATCCGACAATCCGTCCCCATTAAAATCTCCTGCGGTAATGGCTTGCGGAGCGCGCCCAACCGGATTACTCGGCGTGGGGGAATAGGTGAGATTTTGGGCATATACGGAGAGAGGCCATCCGGTCATACACGCCCAAGCGATGCCGAAAATCACAGATCGTTTGGCGAATGACCAGAACATCATGGGGTTAATTCAATGAAGAATCGGTATAGGTTTTTTCTAAAACAATTTCAATTTCGTCCGTAGCTGCCTTCCCTCGGTTGCGAAAACGCGCCACCCAGTCAGGGTGCTGTTCCAATGTGCGAAATATACTTTTCACAATAGCAGGCTTCACGGTTTCTTCCCAATGTGCGAGCCATGCCCTCTGATCCTCCTCGCCCTCATATTCATCCGGGAAGTTGGCTTCCAGGGAAAACCTTAGATTAAAGGATTCCTCCTCTTGATACATCTTTTTCTCCTTCTCCAGCATGACCGTAGGACACTCCCCTTCGCGATCCTCCATTGTCCTCATCTCACATGATCGCCTATACTAGATGTACCATTTCATTCAAAAGGAGGTCCAGAACCCATGCCGATTTTTGCCTATAGGTGTCAAGAATGTTCGCATCAATTTGAGATGCTTGTCCATGGCTCAACCATCCCGGAATGTCCGGAATGTCAGGCCAATAGACTTGAGAAACAGTTGACGGGATTTGCCGTAGGCGGGACAGGCAGTGGAATGAACATTGTTGATCAAGGCAGTTGCGGATCCTGCGGAGATCCCCGTGGACCAGGCGCCTGCTCGATGAATTAGGCGGTCCGGAAGCCTACCTTAGGTAGCAAATGGCACTCTCATTTCCCTGAATCAGGCTCTCTGCCAGTGATATGTTCATTACCATTCAAGCCATCTTCTTCAGGATCAATCCAAATCTTTTCGGGAAAACCTAACGAATCTTCACCCACACCATAGAAAAGTGCCTGGGCCGAAAGGATGTAGGTTATCCATCCAATCGTGCCATCCCCTTCAACGATTCGATAGTGCATATCCGAGGCTTCAGGAAGGGATTCCTGTAGTCCAGGAATCACCATCAACACTCGAGGCACACTGACATGCGGAGAGGCCTCCTGCTCCGTTTCCGGATACGGAATGGCCATCATGCCATTGGGAAGGAGGGTATTTTGAGTGAAGGTCGTAACCTGAAAGGCTGAAGGATTGAGTAAAGAATCACACGACAACGTTGTAGGGGGGAAGAAATCAGGAAAATGGATGAGAACCCAAAGACCGCAAATATCAGTGGACCAGCTCTGAAGCCTCCCATCGGACACCTCCTGCTCGGGAATCTTCACGACGACTTTTAACCCTCATCTTCTTATCGGTCACATCTGAACAGTCATTAAGAAAACGAACAAAGACAGGAAGTTCATGCCCTGGAAGGTGCTGAAAAGGCGAAGGGATTGAACAATCGGAGGGGATGGGCCGGCCAGGTCAGTTTGCAGTAGCGGCACAAGAAGTTCAGTGGATTATGCAGTCTTTATCTCAGGACTGCATGCGCACATGATCTCATTAAAACGTAATCGTGATGCCTTCCCGATCATTGGTGAGGTTGACCTGTTCCTGTCCGCGAAAAATCCCTGCCCAGTAAAATCAGATTTTCAACCAATCCTCTAGCAGACAATCCGCAGCCCTCAAGGCACCTGCAGACCTATAGATTGGATGGAGAATAAGCGAACAGGCGAAAGTCGGAATGCCGGATAGAAGTCTCGGCGTAGGGGGGAAAAGAACCGGTTCAGCATGCCCGGTCAAGAGGTGAACGGGGCTATTCCGAACTACCCAGCATATCGTCGATGAGGGGACGATTCAAATCTTCGCAGCCTGGACAAATCACGTCAAAAAACGTTTCATGATCCGCCACATAGTTTTTTTCATCCACCAAGTTTTCTTCATGAATGCTGTCGTAACATGCTGGGCAGAGCATCATGAGGCCGCGCATGACTGATACCGTTTTTCTTCCCTGGCTCCGTGGTAAATGCATACCGTCCTCCCTGCCTAAGGTGGGTGCGGTCTCAACCGACATTATGACCACCCTCGTTGTTGCGCTAACAAAAAGTCTTCCTGTTCCAGATCGATGCCACACGCAGGGCATTCATAGGGCTGATCTTCAGGTGGAATGCCGACCGGCGTGTCCTGGACCTTTCCCTGACAGACATGATAGAAATTTCCTCTGGCATTTTCATCATCTAAGATATCGGACTCATATTTTAAAATCATTTTACACTCCTTCACCTTACCTGTATGGCTTCTCAAGTTATAACAAGGCATCGATTTCCCGGGCAATCCCTATTCCGCTCAATCCATTCCCGAATTCAGCCATCCCATCTTCCCTCAGCCCTTAATAAGCACCTGGGCCCCGTGATGATGGGAATCGTCATAGGAATAGCGGTAGGGCTTTGGTCCACCTCGGGCTGGAGTCTTTCTGGAAAACCTGCCCCTGTCAAAGGCCCCATTGGATTGCAACCCCTGGTGGAACACGCCTTTTCCAAGCCGGTCTTTCTCACCGCCAGTCCGGATCAGACCAATCGCTTGTTCGTGGTAGAACAGAATGGCCGCATTATCATCGTGACTCCAGGCCAACGGAATCGGTCTCTTTTTATGGATATCGCTGAAAAGCTGTCCACAGGAGGGGAACGAGGACTCCTGGGCCTGGCATTCCACCCTCAATACACGAAAAATGGCCGGTTCTTTGTCAACTACACCAGGGCACGGGACGGGGCCACGGTAATTGCCGAATACCAAGTATCATCCGACCCGGCCCGAGCGGACCCACAAGAAACCATCCGACTCGTCATTCCACAACCCTACAGCAACCATAACGGAGGCATGATCGCCTTTGGCCCCGATGCATTTTTGTATATTGGAACGGGAGATGGCGGAGCAGGCGGTGATCCGGAGAATCGAGCGCAAGATCGAAAGTCATTGCTGGGTAAATTCCTCCGGATTGATGTGGATGGACCGCCTCCCTACCGGATCCCTGCCGACAATCCCTTTGTTGGACAACCAGGCCAACCTGAAATCTTTGCGCTTGGCCTTCGAAATCCCTGGCGCTTTTCTTTTGACCGCCAGACCGGGGACTTATGGGCCGGGGATGTCGGACAGAACCTTTGGGAAGAAATCGATGTGATTGCAAAAGGGAAAAACTATGGATGGCGACTCTTAGAGGGGAACCACTGCTTCAATCCCGCCAAGAACTGCGTATCGGCCCAGCATGTGGTCACGCCGGTCACAGAATTCCGGCACGAACAAGGACGT
>JBATLR010000303.1:0-18333 GCA_049289415.1 Nitrospirales bacterium | reverse complement strand
CTGCTCGCCAATCCCCGAATGAGCAGTGACACTTCCCCATACGTGTGTTGTTTATAGCCCTCCCTTTCTTTTATTTGCATGACCACATGATCGGAGGCGATGGCCGTGAGTGCAAAAAACGCCTCGGGAATAGTATCTGGAAGATTGGTGGGAGCGATGGGAGGAGCCTGCATCGTTTGGGTCTCCTGAGAGGGATGTCACGGACCATCCGAAACCAAGTCTACCCGAAAGGGGACATGGTTCCAAGACAAGACTTGGGTTGTGGGAAGCCAGCCTAAAAAGGGGCAGATTGGCGTGGTGAGGTTCACGCGGCATGAAGGGGGAAAGGCTTTATTCACAGTCGACAGGTGTGAAGACTTAACCAATAAGGAAAATAATCCGAAAAAGCCTGGAGCTTTCTGTTTAATGGTTTTTGGGGTCATTCCCCAGATGGGTGTTTTGATTTATAGCTGAAAAAGAGATAGTTCTATGCCGTTCTTTAAAGTTGAAGATACCCGGGATCTTCGCGTCGGGACGTTTGTCAAACTCGAAGGGTCCTGGTTTAGCCATCCTTTTCCCACGAATACCTTTCAAATCAAATCCTCTGATGATCTGGCGACCATTCAAGCACTCAAAAATGTCGTCATTCTCCAAGATCCGGAACGGTCGGTCTCGTTCGATGTTGAGGATGTTCCGGATGAAAACCGGCGGCTCCTGAATCTCGAGGAAAGCGTCAGTAGGGAGGAAGATACGGAGGCCATTTCCGAATCAGTATTCGATCACCCGGAAGACGACCAACCACTGATAAAAGAATCGTCCCTATCCACAATCCTGGACCGGCGACAGGATTACCATGAATTTCAGAATCACCTGCGTAAGATTGAAGGGGCATATCAAAAAACCCTGGGACAGGGTAATGAATTGTTCCGGCAACTGAGTGATCGCCGGCAGTCTGGACGTAAAACCGCGGATGCAATGATCACGAGTATTGTCACGGCCATACAACATCCCAAAACGGCGATGTCGTTAATCGATGTGGTCGGCAGTAACGGGGCTATGTGGGGCCTGTCTGAACATGCCCTCAACGTATGCACCCTCTCCTCTCTCATCGGCCGTCAGTTAGGGCTGGAAGTCGAGGGATTACTTGAGCTTGGGCGTGGAGCGTTGTTCCACGATGTGGGTTACCGGGCGTTACCCATGAATGTCCGATTTAGTGCGGTTGGTATGAAAATCCAATCGGATCCGGACTTGGGGCCACGACATCCGGAGGTCGGGCGACAGCTGATGGCCTCCTTCCCGGATACCAGTCCAGCAGTGCTGGAAATGATTGAACGGCATCATGAACGACTGGATGGTTCGGGATTTCCGAATGGCATGAGAGCAGACGGCCTT
The DNA here is from genome assembly GCA_049289415.1 of Nitrospirales bacterium. Lineage (GTDB taxonomy): Bacteria > Nitrospirota > Nitrospiria > Nitrospirales > UBA8639 > Nitrospira_E. Next base: position 16,962 of record JBATLR010000303.1, on the reverse strand, counting down.
TCATTGGCGACAAAAATTGTTATGGTCGCGGACCATTATGATGAACTCTGCAATGCTCCTGACCTACAAACGAGTCTCACCCCCCATGCGGCGTTGTCCCGACTCTTTCGCCACGTGGTTATGAAGGGAGAATCGTCCAGATTCTGTCCGGAGGTGGTGCAAGCCCTGGTGCAGGCCATTGGGGTCTATCCACCGGGGAGCCTGGTGGAATTAACGGATGGATTTCTGGGCGTCGTGGCACGGATCAATATTCATCACCCAACGAGACCGACGGTGTTGGTATATGCGCCCTGGATCTGCCGAAACGATGGGATGTTGGTCGATTTGTCACAAGAGCCTGAGTTGGAAATCAAGCAGGCCCTCCATGTAAAGGATATACCTCTGCATGCCCTCGCGTACTTGAGCCCCCGTCGAATGGCCATGTTTGTGCATGCGACCGAACCTACCACTGTGGCGTCCAACAGCAGGCGGCGTCAAAATTTTAAGCCAAATCTTAAGCGGTAGCCTGGGTGGTTTTGAAAAGAGACGGTTGAGCTCACCCCGCTTATGGCAGCTGATGTCAATAATTATGAGAGAAGGGGGCAGTCTTTGACGAATGGATCTTGGGTATCGAAAAGTCAGGAATCCTCTGAAGTAGGAGCGCACGCAGCGCCAACACTGTCGGGAGAGCTGTTCGGAGTTCTTATGTGTCATGATTAAGCCAGGCACAATAGAGTCGAAACCGGGTCTCAATGGCCACTTAAGAGATGTCCACGTACTATCGCCTTGTTGAGTCTGATGTTTCGCTGGCTCATCCGGTTCAGCGCTCTATCGAACAAACGCTCGAAAACCGCTATTGAGAAGTGATAAATCCTGGTCAACGGAACCAAGTCCCTTTTGAAGCAATGGCGTAAGTCCTGCGTGTTCCACATGAATAACGTAATCCCGAGACAAATGATAGGGGGTTAATTGTTCATGGACTGTCAGTGATTGCCAAATTTCTTCATAATAGCCTCGAGCTAATTCAAGAAAAGAGCCTCGCTCAGACTCCTCAGAAAAAGAGATGTCACTTGTTCCCTCCCCTTTATGGACTCGATAATTTTGTAAAGGGGTGTACCAGCTAAACGGAAGTTGCTAGCCCGGAGATTTTTCTAACCAACCTTTGGCTTCGGGATAAAATTGGCCTAAAATTTCCTGACTCATCCTTGAGAGTAGAAGAACCAGTTTGTCCTGGAGGTGATCCGAAATTGCGGTTGTGGGTTGCGGCGATCGGGCCAGTTTCCACACTTGGTGTAGAGCGTCTTTTTGTTGTTCAAGAATTTTTTCGGCGGCGCGTTGCCAAAAAACGGGAAACTCTCTTGGGTCCGTGTAATCTCCCCGTCCCCTCCCGCAATGGGTCACCGCTAAATAGCGTAACAATGCATCCCGCGTTTGTCGGTCAAGAAAGGCAGTGACCCAGGAAATCCGATTGGAATCGCCTGTTTCCTGAATTTTGGCATAGGTCCGTTCGGCGAATGCTCCAAGGATCGCTCCTCCAATGGTAAACGCGCCATGAGAGAGTCCTCCGGTGGCTAAGTCCGAAGCCAATCCGGCTGCCGCGCCACTGGCCAGTGCTCCCCAGAACGTTTCTTCTTCCCACGGCTTTTTTTCACCTGGCACGGTCACATCTTCAATCCTGGATTTAAGTGTGTGCGCGACATCGCCGGTTAACCCATGTAACTCGATAAGATCTGCGGTGACTTCTGAGATGCGTTGTGCTAAGCGTTGGTCCAGGGCCTGAATCGCATTTTTGATTTGCGGCTTTTTTGAGAGCCCGGTCGGCTCTTGGGGAAGGTATTCTCCATCCAAGGCGGTCTTGATCAAGAGCTGAGTGAGATGGGTCATAGATGTATCAAAGATCTGCCGGTGGGTGGCATACCAGGCCTTTCCTAATTTTTCCATCGTGGGGCGTTTTTCCGGAGGCAGGGCCTGAGTGACGTGATCCCATAACACACCTTCCTGAACCCAGCAACGCGTAAAGGCGTCCAAGCTCATCACGTCTTTAATGACGCGTTGATTGACCCAGTGTTGCTTCCAAATGGATTCCAATTGTCGCTGTTGTTGTGGATCGATCAGACCAGTTTGATTCACTAACACAATGACGGGCTTATCGAGCCAAGTGAGGAGATCGAGTTCAGGTTGAAGATAGCCCGCCATGGATGGGTCTTCTGTCGCATTGACGAGGTATAACACCACGTCAGCTTTATCCCTAACGTTCCGGATCGCTTGCTGACTGCACCAAAACGGTTTGTCTGCTATACGGTCCCAGACTTGAGACACCATCCACCCAATCGGGTTGGTGAGTCCTTGAAGACGACCCAAGAGCTTGTGGCTATTTCCAAAGCCTGGGGTATCCCACAAGTTGAGTCGGGAGCCATCAGAAGTCTCCAACAATACAAAGTGTTCATTTTGAAGCGTGACATGGGCCTGATCGAGCACCTGTCCGACGTCGCGACGCAACAGAGTGCGGGCCAAGGTGGTTTTTCCGATATTGGTATGGGAAATGAGTGAAAGCGTGATAGAAGAAAGGGCCGTCATGTCATCTCACCTTTTGGAGGCCACAGAGCAGCTTGGGCCTTCTCAAGAAGCTGGTCGCGGGATGTATCTTTGGCATGGAAGGCCACGATTTGCAGATGGTGGTCGTTGGCGAGTCGTTGCCAGGTTTGTTGGCGTCCTTTCATTTGTGTCTGATCGGCAAGGTGCTGATAAGGCTCCTGGTCCAGAACAAGGAGTAAGTGATGTTGTCCATTACAGGATTCAATAGAGGCTTGAAGCATATGAAAAAGTTCGCCGTGCACCTCCGCTTCGGGGGTTTGCGCCAAATTACAGATGAGAACCACTGTTTGAGGTGAGGAGGTTGCCTGCAACCAGGGAACGCTTGTCTGTCCATAAGGAAGTGGGTCCCTCCAATGTAAGGTGGCCTGATTGCCCATGAGATCCAGAAGGCATTGTCCCAAGCAATCTAAAGCGGCCGGAGAAGGTTGATAACTATACGGCACAATGTCAATTTGGATGCCTTGTCCGCGTTCAGTACTCAGCAGCTGAAGGTAATACGGCTCATCCAGAGGGAGGGTGAAGGATTGCACGGCTTTATGTGCGAAGCGTGCGGATAGCCACGCTAGGGTTATCCGAGGTATGACGATTCCTATAAAGGCCGTCAGTGCCCACATATGAATCCATGGAGCAGCAGAACCATGGCCGGGAGCTTGAAGATGTGCAAGGTCTTCGGCTGGTGGAAAGGGAAAACCCAGAAGCCAGGCTGCTGGTCCCAAGAGTCCGTATAAGACCATATGCACCTGTGCCGCTGATAAGAAGGTGCTTTCCCAGGTGGCTTGATAGTCTAGAACTAGTCCACGGACGTACATACTGAGGATGATGCCTAGTGCCAGGCAGGCTGCTCCAATATGCAGAAGATGACGAACGCGACTGATAATGACGGGATGCCAGTGTCTCCACCACAGGTTCATAAATCGTTCGGAAGATTGAAGAATCCATTCTCTGACCGCACCTCCAGGTAAAGCCATTTTTGGCCATGGTCCTTTCCCAACCCATTCCGTTACGGCGGCAAATCCTTTGGCCAGGTGACGGAGAAATGGACCGGTTAGGTCTTTTCCCAGAAGCGGCGGCAGAATGGTACCCGCATAGGTCCCCATGTTCCACAAAAGCAGAATCAAGAGTGGAAAGTTTAAGAGATTGACTCGTTGGGTCGTTCCGAGTCCATTGATGAACAGGCCGGCAGCAAAGGCCGGTATCGCCACGATGGTATATGGAATTGTAGCCTGAGCGCCTTGAAACGATTCCGTGATCATGGGGTAAGAAGTGGAGAGAAAATTCCAGAGAGATTCCGCCCGATTGGTGAAAAATTGGATAGAGCTCTCTGCTGATGCGGGTGGTTCGTGGGGCGGGCTTTTTCTTGCGTGTTGGCTGGCTCGCTGTCTGGTGGAGTGTGAGATGTATCGTCCTTGTGGGTCCGATTGTTCAAGCGCCTGGATTAACAGAATTTTTGATACCTGTTTCGAATTCATAGCTATAGCCATTTTGGCATCTGAATCTGTGTATTATCAGATTGGGATCACTAGGGAAACAGCCTGCCAGGATTGACCTACAACCATGATTGATCTGACTGTTGTGTCTGTGTAGAAGGTGACGTGTTTTGTTGTGTGATAAATGGCTAATTGCATGTTGTGAGGTCAACCCAGGGAAAACGGGAGACGCAGCGTATCCTTAGCTTGTATGGCTCAGGTATGGAGGGAAACCGAACCGGTATGTTTTGACTTGGAAGAAGAAGCATCCGGTTGAGGCTCCTGAGAATTATTGTTTACGATTGGGGCGGCGGAGGCCTCAGAATCTAACAAGATGCTGATCCAACGGGTCGAGGGGCTGCTTTCCAAGGCAATTTTCACCACCATGGTCATGGGGACAGAAAGCAACATTCCAACCGGTCCCCACACCCACCCCCAAAACACTAAAGAGAGAAAGACCACAAGAGTGGAAAGGTTAAGCTTCCTCCCCATAAGTTTGGGTTCCACTACATTACCGAAGATCAAGTTGACGGCTACATACCCCGCACCTACCAGCAACAGGTGTCCAATGCCGAATTGAATGTATCCCAATAGCATTGGCGGGACTGCTGCAATGATAGACCCGAGGTTTGGAATAAAGTTCAGCAAAAAAGCCAGAAGTCCCCAGATAAGGGGAAAATCAATCCCTAAGGCCCACACCCACAACCCGACAATCACACCCGTTCCAAGGCTGACAACAGTTTTGATAGCTAAATAATTGTTGACGGCGTCCGTAATTTTCTTGGCCTGGGAGAAGGTGCCTTTCGGATCTCCAAAGGCGGTTCCTACTTTCTCTTGGAAGCTGGACGCCTCAAATAAAATGAAAATGACGGTGAGGAGAATTAAAAAAGAATTCGTGAGCACGTTTCCCAACCCGGACAATATTTTGGCTACGAGCCTCATTGAAGCACCTGGATCGATGGATTTCAGTAATATGCCTTTATCAAGTTGAAAACCCAACTCATGGATCCAATGGATCATGGGCTCGATTTCTTGGGTCAATCGAGCTTGGTAGCGTGGAATGGCTTCAGAGAAGTCATCCAGGGAGGTCCCAATAATCAGAATAAACACAACCCCGACGCTAAGAACTCCTAGGACGACCCCGAACACCGCCAATGGCGAAGGTATGCCTTTTTGTCGAAGCCAAAAAGCAGGTGATGCACTAATAATGGCAAGAAATATTGAGACAATAAGAGGGACCAGGATGGGCTCTGCAGCCCGCATCCCAGCCACAACTATGATAAATGCTGCGGTGGTCAACAAAAATCGACCAGTTGGGGGATGACTGGAGGGCGGTGGTTGGGAATTCTGCTGGTTGTGCATAATGAAAAATTTTATCGCGAAGAAACCCTTGCTTCTTTGGGTATGATACCCGTTTTTTCCTCTCCTGTCTTCGAGAGGAAAGTTGTCGGTGCTATGGATAAAAGTCAGCGGAGAAAAAGAAAATTCAAGAGTCTCTCAACTCTTAGAGTGGTTGCTGCTGCGAGGACCAAGATGATGGGCGAGAGGACTATTCCTGAATGGCCTTCAGCCGTTGCTGGAGATACCCATTCCGGACAGCACCATACAAATCGAGCGTGCCTTCCTCAACGCCTTGAAATTTTTCCAGCGTGAGTGCACGGAGGTTCACCGTTTCGCCGGCGACCATTCCAAGCCGTGAAAAGGTGACGGTCATATCGTGTTGGACCAACCGCGGAGCGTCAGCGATTTCAATAAAGGGCAGGACTAGCCAGTTAAAAGGGTCAAGGAAGGAATCGCCGATGAATCCAATGCCATCTCGTAAGGTGAAGGGGCCCAGGAGCGGAATCATGAGGAACGGTCCAGGCGGGACACCATAGGTTCCTAAGGTTTGCCCAAGATCCTCTTGCGGAGTTTCTAACTCGAACATAATTCCAGCCGGGTCAAACAATCCTCCGACCCCAAGGGTGGAATTGATAAGGAATCGGCTCAGCTCAATACCAGCTCCCTGAAACTTTGCTTGAAAAATGTTGTTCAATAATCTCGGGACAAATCGAATATTTCGAAATACGTTTGAGAAGCTTTGCTGGACATCGGGAGGGATGAAAAAATTGTAAACATTGGCAACCGGCTTCACCACGTATTTGTCCAACCGGTAATTAAATTCAAAAACGGCAGAATTAACAGGTTCAAACGGATCATAGTCCTTATTCTGGGATTCACCAGACTCGTCAAAAGGATCAAAGAATTCTTTTTCATTTCCTTCGCCTTCAGCATTGAGTCCGTCCTCAAATTCAGCGATCTGAATGTCGGGTCCGGTTTCCATTCCATCCTGGGCCTCCGTGGATTTGGACTTTCCCGCACATCCACCAAGTCCTACCGCGAGGCATAAAATTACCCAGATGGACAATCGCATCGTTTCTCCTCTCATGCCAAAGGCTTTTCTTTTAAGATTTATATCGAGCCCGTCCACTTCAATCCGATTGTTGGAACGCAAGATCGAATCAGTCATGTGGAATAACTTCAACTATTTCACAGATAAACCGCGCGGACTGTAACAAAATCCCATACCCAAGCCAAGAATCTCTTTCCTCGTCCCCACTTCTTGGAAGACCTGTGAGTGGTAACAAAATTCCGGCCTTATTCGACTTTTTTGGTAAAGGCATGGAAAAGGATGCTGAGGGCTTTGTCAGCTTCCTTGACAAAACATTACAGGAAAAATCGAGAAAAACGTAGATACTGACCATTCTTTGTCCTGATGTTTCTCAGCGGTCGTAAACCGTTTCGACGTTTTCAATAAGACCTTTCTTCTTAGAGAGAATAGGTTCCTCATTATTGGAGGGAAGTCAGCATTAACGATAATCAATGAGCAGCATGCGACAAAGCTTTTTCAGTGGCACTCCCTTTGCTGATTCATCGCAGGTGACCAACAAGGTTCACGGGGTACCAATGCCTCTTGACCAGATGGTCAGATGATCTGAGAACGTTCAATTGAAGGGAGACCAGCTATGAGCCCATCGGTATCGGAGCAGAAACCTTCCTGGAATGGTTCCATTAAACGAGTGAAAAAACAGGACCGTCATCCTGTCTTGTCCGGCGGCGGCTCTCCTGAAGTGGACCGTTCGTCAGGAGTGAGTGACAAGCAACTTCCCCTATACCTAAAGGAAATAGGGCAAGTGTCATTACTTGACCGGGAGGGCGAAGTTCGTCTGTGCAAGAAAATTGAGGAAGCCCGGCGAAGTATGTTGGAGATTCTGTACTCCCTTCCTATGACCTTGGACTATCTTCAAGAACAACGCATGCGGTTGTTGAATGGCGAAATCCTGGCCAAACATATTGTTCAAAAGGAAAAAGAAGGGGATGTGGAGACCGAATCGGAGGAAGAACCTGACATTCCAGATATTCAATCCGAACAGCAGGAAGATGAAGAATTTCGTCAACGGGTAATTCAGCAACTGAGCCACCTTTGTCATTGTGTTCAATTCCTGATGGCCAAGGAAAATGCATCCGCATCCAAGCAAGGCGCTTCGGCCTCGATGCAAGCCAGAAAAAAATTATGGCAAAGTCTTGAAGGAGTGAATTGGCATCCTGCATTTACCAAACAGGTGGAAAGCCGCATACGGGCAACGGAACGCCAACTTACTGAAGTATTGAAACGATTAGGAATATCCCCTCAAGATATTTTTAATGGCGATGAGCGAACACGTGGGGTGGGTCGCAATTCTCTACCCGCCACAAACCCTGGCGTTGAGGTAAACTCAGGTTCCCATCGTTCCACCCTGGAGGCTGGAGAACACCTCGTATATTTGGAGCAAGAAGTTTTGCGCCTGTGCTTTTCAGAATTCCTCGCACGGGTTCGGCAATTGGATCAAGCTAAAATTCGCCTGCATTTCGCCAAGGAGGCGATGTTGGAGGCAAACTTACGCCTGGTTGTTAGTGTTGCCAAGCGTTATGTGAATCGAGGCCTCGATTTACTAGATCTCATACAGGAAGGCAATATCGGCCTGATGCGTGCAGTGGACCGTTTTGAGTATCAGCGAGGCTATAAGTTCAGCACCTATGCGACGTGGTGGATTCGACAGGCGGTAACGAGGGCATTGGCCGATCAATCCAGGACCGTGCGGATTCCGGTGCACGTGTGTGATGTGCTTACTCGAGTGCGACGAACGCTGGAACGTTTAGCGGTGCAATTGGGGCGTGAACCGAAATTGGAGGAGCTCAGCAGCGCGGTGGATATTCCACTGGATAAATTGTCCACGATGTTGGAAGCGACAAAAGGGACTCTGTCGCTCGAAACTCCTATGGGCGATGAAGACGGTTCGCCGCTCTCTGATCTCTTGCAAGATCCTACAGCCGTTTCTCCATGTTATTCGGCGGAACGGGTGGATCTCCAGAAAAAAGTGACTTACTTGTTAGGGACTTTAACGCCTCGGGAGGCGCATATTATTCGGCGACGCTTTGGTATTGGAGAGCTTGAGGATGCTACGCTTGAAGAGATCGGCCTTGAATTCTCTGTGACCCGAGAACGTATTCGACAAATTGAGGAGCGGGCCTTGACCAAATTGCGTGAACCCCAACGGAATGTGGTCTTGCGTAATTTTTTTCAACCATCCGGTCCAGCCTTAGATTAGCCTGATACTTTTCGTGAACGTGTGAAGTCGAACCAAGTAGGCGACTGATTTCAGAATGGAACAATATTTTCAAAGCCACTTAAGGGAAAAGAGGGTCCCCAGAGGGTGGTGAAGAATCCGTCATTGGAGATTTGTAATAACCAAGACTACTTTGAAAAATGGCGCCGGTAGTTTGGGCATTGAGGAAGGTCGTTCCATTGAGATTGGCCTGCTGAAAATCGCTCTCATGCAGGTCAGTGTCCTGAAAATCGGCCCAAGAGCAGTCCGAGGAAAAAAAATTTCCCCCCCGAATTTGTGCACGAACAAAGGTGGCGCCGCGAAGGGTGGCATGTTGGAAGTCGGTTCCTTGAAGTTCCGCTTGCTGAAAATCCGCCCATATAAGATCGGCTTGTGAAAAATTCGCCCAGGCTAATTGGGCACCTCTGAAACGGACACTTCGCAGATTCGCTCCTTGAAAATTTGCGCCACGCAGGTTCGCTCCCTCAAAATTCGCCCCAGGGAGGTAGGCTTCTTGAAAATTGGCATTCCGAAGATCCTGGTGGCGGAAATCGGCCTCGCGGAGGTCAATCTGAAAAAAATCTTGAGAACTTGGTGGAGCAGTGTGGGTAGACTGGGGGTCTTCAGATTGTCCTTTTTCCCTGATTCCAGCTTGCAGGGAGCGTCTCCAATTCCTATGTGTGTTGAGAAGAAGTGCCCGGTCCTCTTCAACCTCGTTGAGAGGAGGCTTTAAGGGACTGTCTTCAATCGCTGCCATGGAGAAATGCCACGAAAAGACAACAGAAAATAAAAAATGAGTTAAAAGGGGACAATGGTCTATAGGGCACGATGAAACCTTAGCGAAAATGACACCAAGGGTCCAGTCCAAAATGAGGGCCTGAAGGCATCAAGGAAACCTAATTGGTATACAAATACTACGCCCCTGTGGCCATGAAACACGAATCGAAGGATACTCAAAAATGTTTCAATGACGGACATTGCAAGAATTAGACATGTGATGAGGTGATATGGAGGTGATCTTAATTCTATTATGGATGGTCGTCGTGCTTTTGAGCTATCAACTATGGGTATTACTGAAAAGACATGGTTCATTTCTCCAGATACTGAAAGAACTTTCTGATCGTATTCGATCGGGGTTAGGAGTGGTGGACGTCAGAGAGCTGAAGACCATTCAAGCTGAATTGTTTCGTTAGGAGCAGCAGGCCAATTTAAGGAAGGTTTTAGGGGGCAAAGCCGGGGAATACTTCCAGCAATTTCAAGAATGTTTTCATAAAGGAGAACTTTCAATTGATGGGATTGAGCCCTTTGAGGATTCAGTTTCCATGGACGGGTTCGTCCCTCGACCCAGGTCGATCATGTGGAAAGGCCTTCGTTTTACGCTTAGCGATTCAATATGGTTTCAATCGGGAGTGGTGCCGAACGAAGATGTAGAGGATGATCAAGTCCAATCCATGGTGCAAGGGCCATTTTGTCGGGGGTATTTGAAGCGATTGGTGGGGAGGGTTCCGGGTCAGATTTCATATGTTCCAACGCAGTGCCACAATTGTGGACTAGCCTGGAGCATACATGAGCTCGATTATCCAGACGTGCCCTTCGCGATCTCAAGCGTATGGTGTATAACATGCTTGATCAAAAAGTGAGAATGAATCGAAATGTTCAATGCTAAGTCTTCATGATGGGTGAGGAGGATTCAGATGCTGTCTAGTGATCTTCTGCTACCAGACAGAACTTGTGTGGGTGTAGTTGGGATGCTATAAACGACCACTATGCGCCCTTGCCCTTCCTGTTCACAAGAGAATCCCGATACCGCGAACTTTTGTTTGCAGTGTGGACAAGCGCTTGGTTCACCTTCCTTAGAGACTCCAACAGAGGCCAATCCTGAGGGACTCGGGACCAGAACTCCTCCCACTCAATCCCAATTATGGGAAACGTTCATCGGTCCAAGTAAATCCATTCAATTTTCAGTCAAGACCGGGTGGGTGTGGCGCTCGGCTTTTTTGTACTACAAGGAAAAATTTGAAAATATTGAAACCCCTCAAGGTCCACGATTTGTCCTAAGTTGGAACTGGCCCGCCGCGATTTTTGATTCGTTTCTATGGTTTTTATATCGCAAAATGTATCTATTTGCGTTGTTATACGCTGTTGCCCCGGCTCTCGCCATTTTTATGACTGGGGATGTGATGGTGGGAATTGTATCGAGAATATTGGCAGGAGCCAGCGCGAATTACTTGTATTATTGGCATGTGAAAGACAAGGTACAGAGAATTATGGCAATGCCCAGTCTTGATGATACGAGCCGTGCTCACCTGATTCAGGAAGAGGGTGGAGTGCAACCTTACGTCCTCTGGTTAGGGGTGGTGCTGCATGTGTTGATGCTTGGCCTATTGGCTGCGGCGATTGTTCAAGGGCCTCCGGTGCAGGATCCTCTTGGTGGAACGGAAGGACGTCCTTCTCAAAAATTCTTTTAAGAGGGAGAATTGGGGTTTTTGGTGGCTGGAGGGATCTGGGATTCATTTGAGGCGGTCTGCCAATTGAACCACGCTCGAAACCATTCATAATCAGATTGATAGGCGGTAGATTTGGCGTCCCCTTGTTGGCCCTTTTCCGTCAAGAGTGTGTAGGTCCTGGGCCAATTTTTTGTCCACCAGGATTTAAGGGCTTCAGGTGTGGAGGGCTGATCGTCTGACTGGAAAATATTTGCGGCATCAACAAGCTGGGCGATGAGCTTCCAAGCTCGATCTTTTCCCAAACCCAAATTTCGAAAATGTTCCCGTAATAAAAAGACTACCCACAATTCCGCACTGTGTTTTTTGTTGTGTTTAAATGGTTGTGTTTGACGAAGGGGAATCGGGTCAAAGTTTTTAATGATTGAGGTATAATCGGGGCCTCCATACTCTCCGACCACTTCTGCAATACCCTCTAACATGTTGGCCAATTCGACCTCAACTTCTGATCGAGGGGAGTCAGCGGGCATATCAAGCGGACTGGGTGTCGTGAGCATATCAATAACGGGCTTAAGTTCCCTGAGGCGACCGACTGCAGCCTTGAGGATACGTTCCGACTCCAACCAATAGTCGGAATCGTTTTTTGCAGTTCGTTCCTGTCCTGCGGGGGGAAGGACTGCTTGAATCCAATGCCTGATGAGTGTAAATAGGATATAGTCCAGATCGCCGCCTTCCTGAGCTGCCCGGTCCAAGGCGTTTTGCGGCCCAAGACCTTGGCGGAAAAACTGTTCTGTTCGATCTGCGACGCCGTGGCGGCCTGCCAAAGCGGTCCACCAGCGTGCGAATTGTTCCCATTTATACTCGTCAGAGGCCATATCGTTTCGATAGAAGGTAAAAAATTCCTGGTCATGGTACGATTCGGTGCGAAGCAATGCAAGCAAGAGTAGGTCACCTAACAATGTTGAAGAGGCAACCACGAAAGGGAGCGAGGGAGGAGAACTAGAGATGGCTCAGTTGGTGTTAATTCGTCATGGTGAATCTCAGTGGAATCTGGAAAACCGTTTTACGGGCTGGGTCGATGTCCCATTAACTCCTAAGGGGGAGCAAGAGGCCCGCGATGCCGGTAAGAAACTTAAGGCGTTTCGATTTGATTGTGCATTTACCTCAGTGTTGGTGCGTGCCAAGGAAACCCTACGATTGGTCCTGGAGGAAATTGGACAGACGACGATTCCCATCGAGGAAAACAAAGCGCTGAATGAGCGGATGTATGGAGAACTGCAGGGGCTTAATAAAACAGAGACGGCACAAAAATATGGCGACCACCAGGTCAAAATTTGGCGGAGGAGCTTTGATGTGCCTCCCCCCGGTGGTGAAAGCTTGAAGGATACTGCCGAACGAGTTCTTCCCTATTATGAAAATCGAATCCGGCCGGCTCTATTGGCAGATAAGACGGTCTTAGTCGTGGCCCATGGCAATAGTTTGCGGTCATTGGTTATGCAATTAGAGCATTTGTCCAAGGAAGCTGTGCTTGAATTGAATATTCCGACGGGTGCACCATTATGGTATGAATTGGACGCATTAGGGGAGGTAACCGGCCATCGGTATTTGTAAGTGAGCCAAAGCGCAATTTCAAAGAATCTTTTCGCAGAGAAAATTGCCTTATTCCTGCTTGGTTGAATCATGGTCGTCATGTTCCTTTTCTTTATTGCAGGGTTGTGGATGGCCGATGGTGTGGCCTTGTTAGTTGCGCCGGAACGGATGATTGCCACTCTGAGACAGTCGCTGATTGTGGCGCCAGGGTTTATAAAATGGGGTGGCGTTGCAGCCTTATTGGGCCTTGTTTTGTTATTTGGAACCAGAGGACTGCCCTACCAATCTCTTTGGATGGTCGTGGGCCTAAGTATGGTCGCGAAGGGCGTTTTCTTATATGCCGGACCAGATCGTTGGCGGTTGCGGATCGTCAAATGGTGTTTGGAGCGGGAGGTGGTTGATTATCGCATCTGGGGGCTGGGGTTATGTGCCCTTTCTGTCTTGCTATTAGATGCGTTAGGCTGGGGAAAGGGACTGTAGCAGGGTGGAAATGGCGAGGACAATCTGATCCAGCTATGCCAAAAGCACGATGATAATGAGGGCATATGACGGATTTTGATCGGGAGAAATTGTCCGAAACCTGGCAGGTTCATCAATTTACCGATTGGCCAGACGGGTTGGGGAGCCATGAAGGGCAACTCATGACGTTGGATACAGTCATTGGAGGATGTTTGACCTATTACTTTGATGAGCATCATCTTGATGAGCCACGGATTGAAATCTTACGTGATTGCCTTGCTGAGCTGGAATCTATCGTTCCCGACTTAACTGAAGCCACGAGTGAATATTTCAGACGCTTGCGATTTCTTGGCGTGACCCTTCTTCAAGATTTTTCCTAAATCAATTTTCACCTTTCCTTTCGTTCTTTCTGGGCATTTTCCGTTGCACACTGAATGAGCCTCTTTATGGACAATTGAGGCTTTCTGACTTCCATGGAATTGGTTTTTTGACTGGTTTGACGCTGGAAAAAATGCTGTGGTACCGTGGTTGCTGGTTTCTACCTATTGCCTTTCACAGTAAGGTGCAGACAATGAGTCAACAAAATGACCTGAAAACGATTCTGAATAAACTTCATTATTCCGACGATGCCAAGGTGGTGGAGCAGATTTCCGCCCAGACCAAACTGGTCATGGCACGAATGAAGGGTATTCGCCGCAAGGTGGTGGTGATGAGCGGCAAGGGCGGGGTGGGGAAAAGTATGACCACCGTGAATCTGGCGTTAGCCTTCGCGCGAATGGGTCAACGGGTGGGATTACTGGATGTGGATATTAATGGGCCTTGTGTTCCTCAAATGCTGGGGATGCGCGGGAAGGGCTTATTGGATACCCCGGAAGGGGCGGTGCCGCCGACCGGTCCTTTAGGTATTAAAGTGGCGTCGATGGATTTTCTCCTACAAGAAAACGCCCCGGTGCGGTGGAAAGGTCCCATGGACCTCAGCCCGGTTTGGTTGGGTATGACCGAAATGAATGTGATTCGGGAGTTTCTCTCCGACATGGTGTGGGGGGAATTGGACTATTTGTTGGCCGACCTGCCCCCAGGGGCGGCAGCCGATAAGCCACCCCTCTTGGCTGGACTCATTCCCGATTTAGCGGGGGCGGTGGTGGTGACGACGCCTTCCGAGGTGGCTTCGAATGTCGTACAAAAATCCATTGCCTATGCCCAGGAACTGGGTATTCAGATTCTGGGAGTGGTCGAGAATATGAGCCAGTACCGCTGTCCATCCTGCGGGGAAGAAAGTCCTTTGTTTGAGGGGGATACCGATTCCATGTGTGAGGCATTGGGTTTGCCGCTCTTAGGACGCATTCCCTTTGATCGGAACTTTGCCCGCACCTTTGATAAGGGGGAACCGATCCTGGATGGAGACAATCCCACTGCGGCGAAATATCAGGACATTGCCAAAAAAGTTCATACCTTGTTGGATTATCAACATGTTTTAGACGGGAAAGTGTAACGGCTCGAAGCGATCGTTGGCCTCCGCCGACGTTCAGAAGGGAAACGATATGAAATTTGTTTGTCTCAAATGCGAAACCTATATGACTTTTGAGAAAGTCGAAAAACCTGCTGAAGGCTCATTGGGGGTCTTTTTTGAATGCCCTTCCTGCCAATCGCGGTTTTCGATGGTGACTAATCCAGGCGAGACTCAGATGGTCTCCTCTTTAGGCGTCCAGTTGGGTGGGAGAACGGAAGCGCCCAAACCGTTAGAAATGACTCGTGGCGGTTTAGAGGATAACGTTTCGGCTGGCATGGGACAGATGGCCGCCTATTTGAACGAAAAAATTCAAGGTGGCCAACCGGCAGCAGCCTTAGCCGCTTCTGCAGACCCGGCTAGTGCCGGTGCACCAGGCACCACTTCTGAAGGCGGCGGATGTCCCTTTTCGGCCATGGTGGCCCAAATGGGTTTGGGCTCAACGGGCGCCACAGGAACCCCAGCCCCTCCGGCCGGGGAGCAATTGCTCTGGTCCTCGGATGCCCAGGAAAAACTGGCCAAACTGCCATCGTTTGTGCAGCCGATGGTCAAAAGCAGCGTGGAGACCTATGCCCGGAAGAATGGTTTTACCACTGTGACCCTTCAGGTGATGGATGATTCCAAGAACGCCTCTACGGAAGGCATAAAGTGGACACCGGAGGCGCAACAACGGTTGGATAATATTCCGGATTTCATCAGACCCATGGCACGGCGGGAAATCGAACGCCTGGTCAAGGAGCGTGGTCAGTCGGAAATTACGGCCGAAGTGATGGAAGAGGCAAAAGAAAAGTTTATGAAGTTTATGTAAGGTCGGGCTGAATTGTGTTGTGAGAAAAGGCGGCTCTCAGTTGAGAGCCGCCTTTTTTTGTGATTTGAGAGTATGCGGGGTTTCTCCCCCGCACGACGAGCTTGTTGCTTGCCGCGTCGCGAAGGGTGCCACCTTTGTTGTGGAGTAAAAGGATCCAAAACCATATCCTCTCGTCCTGGGCTTTTTTAAAAATTTGGACCTAAATGTGGGGTATCCTGGCTAGTATATTCACTGATTGGGCTTTATGAAAGAATGTTGCATCTTGCCTCTTGGACAATCTCTAACGACTTTGACCTAAATGAGGGAAAACTCCTGCTGCGAATATGCATGCCAACCGATAAATTACTAGCAATGCCCTAAAGTTTAAAAACCGAGATTTTAAGTTTGGGAATAATCCTTCATAAACGTCGGATATTAATAATTACATTTTTGAGTGTTTTTCTTTTTTTGAGCAGTTCATTTCTACCTCAATTTGTCCCATCATTAATTTCCCGCGAGATCAAGCTCCTCTATTTCTTTAGCATTTCCGTCATACTGCTGATAGTTTTGTTATTTGGCCTCATCTCCATAATCCGTATTGTAATTGCCAAGCGTAGAGATAGTCTTCCAAGCAAAGTCTCAATTGTTGGTTTTTCCCTTCTTGTGAGTTTTATAATACTGACCCCTCTCACCTTTGCAGTGCACCGATATGTCGGTCGTGCCTTGCCAGCTGGTTCTGATACGAAATCATTTGATTCAGGTATTTGGAAATCCGAGTCATCAACGGTGTGGAATGAGGGAATAAGTTTAAGAGAACAAATGCTCAAAGAGGTTGTTGAAAAGATCTTGCCAGGAAAAAGCAAACAGGAAATAGAAAGGGCCTTAGGCCCATCACTCGAAACTTTTTATTTTAGTAATCTTGACAAGGACCTTATTTACTATTTGGGGCCTGAAAGGGATGGGTTGTTTAATATTGATTCGGAGTGGCTTTTAATTTGGATGGACGAGGATGGAAATTTTAAGCGATATAAGATTGCAAATGATTGAAAATGGCAAAAATGGCACCTGTTGGTCAGACGCTACGTTGTAAGAAAATGTTACGGATTGTCCTCTTCTTTTACATGTGGCCAAAGATCGTCCTTCATTTCTTCTTTCTAGTTCTCACGTGATTTAGGTTTCTCTTTATTCCAGGAAGTAAAATTTCTGAATATTTGAGGTCTAACCTGTTGCGGAGAGATAAGTTTAGCTAATGATCCACTCGCCTCGCCTTGGGCGCGGCTGAGCTGCCGTCCCGAATCGACTTTTCGGCGAGGGCTGTTTGAGATTCTATGGTTTAGGCCAAGCCTTTTGTGAGCCGGTCCGGGTTAAACGTCGTCTGATAGTGATGAATGGACCACGCGGCTCGGGCGATTTTGCGCGCGATAAGGACTCACGTCGCCGTGCCACTCCAGCCTTGGCTGCGATAGGCGTCGTAGATGGGTTTCCAGACTTTGGTTCGCACCGCGGCCAT
>JBATLR010000302.1:0-1637 GCA_049289415.1 Nitrospirales bacterium | reverse complement strand
ATAGAGGGACCGGACGCCGCAGGAAATATCAAAACCCACACCGCCGGCAGACACCACCCCTCCCTGTTGAGCGTCGAAGGCGGCCACTCCGCCTATGGGAAATCCATAGCCCCAGTGAGCATCAGGCATGGCAAACGAGGCTTGGACAATTCCCGGGAGCGTGGCCACATTGACGACTTGTTCATACACTTTCAGATCCATGTCGCGAATGAGTGACTCATCCGCGTAAATAATTCCCGGCACGCGCATTGTTCCCTTCTGGGGAATGTGCCACTCATACGCAGAGACACGGGATAGGAGATTCAGGTCCATACGGTTTCTCGCAAGAAAAAATGGTGAATCAATTGATACGTTGACCTAATCGGCGCACCATGCATGGGATGTTCAACTGACGAGACTAGGAGCCTGGCGGACTTAGGAAGAATCGGCTGCAAAAGTGTCTCAGCGGTCCATATTTCACCGCTTTATTGGCCCATAGTCCTACTATGGGCCTGCAAAATCGTCAAAATCTGGCCTCGCTCAGCCACTTTTTCGCTTTCGATCCCCTAAGTCCGGCAGACTCCTAGACATCCACGACACATTGGGCAATCCATCCGTTTCCCTCAATCTGCCGGACAGATAACTCGGTATAGGTCGCCCCTTTGATTTCTACGGCTGGTTCATGTTTCATACGGTCGACTGGTTCCCCGTGCGCAATGGCTGTAAGGTGATGATCCGTGATCGTGACGTTAAACCGGCCGAAAACCATGTGTCCGCATGCCATTTCATAGATGAGGGCATTCAGCCAATCGACCAGTAATAGCTCGTCATCCGGCGCATCGCAGGTGAAATGGCGCTCCATCTGTGAATCGACCTGTTGGGGATCCGTGACCACAGCCGTCAGAGCTATAGCTGCCTGTTCAAAGGCTTGGGGCTTGGTGATTCCAAAACCACGAATCCCCATGTCCGCCTCATGGGGAAAATGCTCCCACCTTCTTGAAGACTCAAGGTCGTCCATGTGTGTCATTAGCCGGTTGTCAGCCTGAACTTCATACGAAGGACCTGTGCACAGGTTGACAGTACCACGGCTCAGCCACATCCTTCGGTGAACCTTGCCCTGAGCCCATTCGACTGCGCTCAGGGCAGGCTTGCCGAATGGGTCAGAATGACAAGGACCAGGAAGCCATCGGCCTTTCTTTTCTGTCTAATCCAGCAGAAAAGATATGTTCGCGTTAATTCGATATTTGGTGATCTTGTTATTTTCCACTTTGGCTTCCATATCCTTGATGTAAATCGATTTAATGCCATGCACGCTTTTGGCTGCTTTGGTCACGGCGTACGAAGCCGCATCCTCCCAACTCTTGTCTGATTCTGCTAACACTTCGATCACTTTTAACATGTCTGACATGGCTGAACCTCCTTCTGAATGTGAAAATGAATGATAAACTACTGACCTGGAGACAGTGGTTGAGCTGTTATCCGTGCCTCTCTGCTGAAGGGTGAAGTTTGGCAATGGGATTAAAGGGAGCTAGGAATCTGATATATCGCAAGACGTCCCAGCGTTCATCTTCCGTCAGACGCTCCGACCACCCATGCATAGGAGAAAAGACGGCTCCAAAGGTGATCACATTCATTAATTCCCAATCGGTTTTTGATCG
>JBATLR010000301.1:0-9717 GCA_049289415.1 Nitrospirales bacterium | reverse complement strand
CATGCCTTGCACCCGATATTGTCCCGCTTTAGCGGACGAATCTGATGTGTAGGGCACACCCGCCGAATTGTCTTCGGGTAAGGTGCCGCAACCACTGGATGACCATCGGGTACATTTGCCGACGGTGGTATAAGCCCCGAAGGCCACGCTTCCTGTGGGGAGCTCATGAAACTCCACGTCACTTTGTGACCATTTCAGATCGCGTCCAAGGAAGTTCCATTGGTATCGTCCGAAATACATCATGTTGGCGTCGTCGTTGGCTTCTCCCCGGCCGGATCCGGTAAAGACGCCGGCATAATACCGGGAGTCAAAGGCCGTCCCGGGGGCCACATGGCCATACAGCATGGCTCCGACCTGTCGGTCGATGGTAAAGATCTCATTGACGATCGATCGTTCCACGAACTGCTGGTTGCCGGACGAGTCCCTCCGTTCCCGGTTATAATCGACTTTCCATTGGCCGAGTTGGAGGGAAAGAAACGAAAACTTTTCGAGCGAGATCCGCCAATCAAGCAATTGGGGACTTATACCGGAACTGCCGGAATTCGAAGTGGACTGCCAATTCATCTCAAAGTAATATTTTATCCAGGGTTGAAAGCCATGCCCACCGATTTTCATTCGAACCCGTCGAAGTTGAAAGGTACTCTGTGGACCTTCATTAAAGTCTGCCGGAGAGATAGGGTCGGAGTCTGTGGGGTAGGACCACCGGCCTTGGAACCGCCATTGAATCTGGGTGGCAAATTTGCCATCCTTCGTTGCAAATTCAAACCCTCTTTTCCCATATCCCACGGTAACTGGAAACTCTTGATCCATACGGGTATTGAGTTCTTCTTCTCTTTTTTCCCGTTCGGCCTGAATACGGACCCAATCTTCCTTGGTAATGATTCCTTTTTCCAGTAACACATTTTCCAGACTGTCCTCATAGAGAGGGTCCACGGCCCAGGCTTGGGTTTGGGCGAATAGCCCGCAGCAGACCAATGCCATAAACAGGTATTTCATTCCTATGCTCTCCACTGAGTCGTGACGGCAGGAGATCGAAATTGAAGTGAGAAATTACAATATTAACCGGTGTGACACAAGAAATTTATCCTCTGGCACCGGAAATATAGGCTGCGGTGAGTTCATGTGCAGGATTTTCAAATATCGCCTGGGCGGTGCCATATTCGATGAGTTGGCCAACCCCGTCACATGACCAGAAAAACGCGATGTGGTCGGCAATGCGCCGGGCCTGAGCCAAGTTGTGAGTGACAATAATGACGGTAACATGACCACGTAAGGTGACGATCAGATCTTCAACGATTCCGCTGGATAGGGGATCCAGCGCACTGCAGGGCTCATCAAGCAGAAGAATATCCGGCGCCAACACGAGGGCTCTTGCCAGGCAGAGTCTCTGTTGTTGTCCGCCCGACAGGGCTTGAGCGGGATGGTCGAGCCGGTCTTTGACTTCATCCCAGAGACCAACCTGCTGGAGGACTTTTTCCATGGCGGAGGCCAAGAGCGTGCGATCATACCTTCCGTGTTCACGGAGGGGGAGTTCCAGATTTTTGCGGATCGAAAAAGGAAAGACGGTGGGTTTTTGAAAAATCATTCCCACGGTACGACGCAATTGGAGGACATTGGTCGTCGGGGCGAGGACATCCAGTTCCTGCATGTGCAGGTTCCCCGAGACCTGGCATCCTGGTATCAAATCCGTTAAGCGATTGAGGCTCGTGAGAAAACTGGTTTTCCCGCAACCAGAAGGCCCCACTAACGCTGTAATGCATCCCCGATGAATTTCAAGTGTGACATTCCGAAGCGCCTGATGACCCTGATAGGCGATAGAAAGATTTTTCGCGCGAATATGGGGGACAGGCTCACAGCAGGGTCCCGTGGATGGGTAGGGAAGCCATGCTCTCAATCCTGACCGTTCCTCGGGATCAGGGATTATGCGGGGAGTTGATTGAATGATATCCATCGTGCGGCAATCCGGGAAGAAGAAAAATTAATGATGAACAAGAGACTTACCAAAATGAGAGCGGTGGCATAGGCATGGGGGTTGCCCCCGGCCACATTCATGGCCAGATCGTATATGTGCACAGCAAGAGATCGTCCTGAGTCCATCAACGATTCCGGCATCCGGTCCACGTATCCACTGGTAAAAATCAAGGCTGCGGTTTCTGCAATGGCTCGTCCGAGTCCGAGGATGACTCCCACGAGAAGGCCGGGCATGGCCGCAGGGAGGAGGATTGTTCTAATGGTGGTCGGTTTTGAAAGGCCAAGGGCCGCTGCGGATAATCGTTGTTCATTGGAAATGGCGCGAAAACTTTCTTCCACCGTGCGAATCAAAATCGGTAACACCATGCAGGCCAATGTCAGCCCTCCAGACACAATGGAAAATCCTAATCCGAGGGTTTGGCAGAACAGGGCGTTGCCAAACAGTCCGAAGACAATGGACGGCACGCCTGCCAGCACATCCAGTGAGCTTCGGATCAGTCGGCCCAGGACACGATCATGACGGGTGTATTCGGAAAGAAACAGTGCGGTCCCCAATCCCATAGGCAAGGCCACTCCCATGCATACTCCGAGAATCAACAACGTGGATATCAGGATGGGGCCGATTCCGCCTTCCCGCCCCGCGTTCTGTGGAGCAGAGAACACGAAGCTAAATGACAGATGGTTCAACCCGTTCCAGAGTAAATCACCCATCAAGCAGAAAAACGGTACGGCGACCAGGGTGGCCGCTATCCATATAATCGCGGTTGTGCCAGATTCTTGTAAGTATCTACTTTGCCGGAACATAGATATTCCGATGTCGCAAGCCCTCTGCCACGCTGACAATCAGGAGGACGAGTCCCATGAGGAAAAGACCACTGACAAACAATGCGGCCCGGTGATCTGCCAATGCATAGGACATTTCCAGGGCAATGTTTGCTGTCAGGGTTCTGATCGGATCAAACAGATGGGAGGGAATTTGGACCACGTTTCCGCAGACCATCAGAACGGCCATGGTTTCTCCTAACGCTCGTGCCAGCCCCAACAGGATACCGGTGAAGAGCCCGACTTTTGTTGTGGGAATAACCACATGCCATATCACTGACCCTCGACTGAATCCTAAGGCTGAGGCACTATGAATATAGGCGACGGGAACGTGGGCAATGCTCGCGTGAGCCACTAACATGATGGTGGGTATGATCATGAGCGTCAGGATGAGGATGCCGGCCAGCAGACTCGTTCCGGGAGGATGCCAGCGGCCGATGATCGGGACCAGAACCACGAGACCCCAGAAGCCGTAAACGACTGAAGGAATTCCTGCCAGGAGTTCGACCATGCGTCGGTACCAACGGCTGAGTAGGGGGGGGGCATAAAAGTGACAAAAAATGGCTGACAGAATGCCAAGCGGCGCTGAGAGGAGGATCGCCCCCACGGTCGCCGAGAGGGTTCCCCAAATCATAGCCGTCAGCCGATACGATTCATCAAGAGGGTACCAATCGGGGTCCTGGAAAAAACGCGCAATCCCAATATCCTGCAGTGCCGGCCATGATTCATGAATGAGAAATGATACGACCAGGAGCAAGAGTCCACCAGCCATCAACGCGAGGAGGCGCACACTCCACGAGAGCAGGAAATCACCCTTTGAGCGGGACGAAATATTGTTTGAGGATGAGATCATTGGCCTGGGAGGACCGCGCGAAATCAATAAAGGTTTTAATGAGTCCTGAAGGAGGAGACTTTGTGACAAGAGTCAGGGGACGCGAAAGGGGAAACGTGCCTTCCCGGACCGTCTCAATCGTGGCGGGAATGTGTTGCAACGGTAATAGGCGGATCGGAATGCCGTGGGTGGCATCATACTGTGCCGTTCCAATGGAGACATATCCAATGGCATGGGGGTTGCCGGCCACGGTTTTAATACCTTGTTCATTGTCTCCGATGACCACATGAGCGTGAATGTCGCGATTGGATACTTGGAAATAGGTCAGAAATAATTCCAAGGTGGAACGCCCTTCTGCTTTATTCACGACGGTAATCGGTGCATCAGGTCCGCCAACCTGGTTCCAATGGGTGATTCCTCCGGTATAGATAGCCCTGATTTGATCATCGGTTAATTCCTGAACAGGATTTGATCGATGCAGGATGATGGTAATCCCATCTTGGGCAATGACGGATCCATGCAGATGCTGTTCTTGAGATTTCAGAGCACGAGATGCCATCCCAATGTCAGCGACTCCATTGATGACATCAGCAATGCCGCGCGAAGAACCTCCCGTTTGGACGTCTATTCGGATTCCGGGATGACGTGTCTCAAATCGTTTGCCGATTTCCG
The DNA here is from genome assembly GCA_049289415.1 of Nitrospirales bacterium. Taxonomy (GTDB): domain Bacteria; phylum Nitrospirota; class Nitrospiria; order Nitrospirales; family UBA8639; genus Nitrospira_E. Next base: position 5,420 of record JBATLR010000301.1, on the reverse strand, counting down.
CGACCAGGGGGGCCATGGTGCTGGATCCGGTGATGACAAGCTTGTGTCCATCAGCTTGCGCAAGCGAGGCATCTAATGAACATATCGTGCAGAGTACGATGACGCCTATGATTTCAAGAAGAGAGACAGCCATACAAAATTTTTCAATATTGGTTTTTTAAGAAAACATTGGACGATCTTAATCAAAAGAGATTTTGCAGCATCCAAGGTTGATGGCTTTACCACTCGTAGAATCTGCAACATTTTCCGGGAGTTTGTAGATCACGGTTTTTCCCTCCCGTAAGGCTTCCACCAGGTCGTTATCCCGCAACACACTTAAATGATGGGATAATAAGCTTTGTTCCACGTTCAATTGTTCCATCAATTCCCCGACATTTTTTTGTCCGGACATGAGGGATTCAAGAACCGCCAGGCGTGTTGGGTCTGATAGTACCTTGAGCTTGCTTGCACAGGAAGAAGACGTGTTTTTGATTTTCATTGCGCAGGAAAATTGTTTATTGAATATCTATATGAATGAATATATATTCATATGAACCGTATTTAATATAAACGGTCGTTATGAGTCAAGATCAATTGGCACGGTAGGTTTGGCAGGGCTTGTTTTTCGTCCGAATGCATTCTGAATGACCTGAGTGGACTGGGTCGTACACTTCTCTCGTTGTGAACAATATGGGTTCCAGAGTAAAAATTAACTTATTTGTAACATCCGTGAAATTTGGCCGACATAAGTCAGCGGTAAAATTTGGCCTAAAGGGATGATATGGGAAGGACGGACGAATGCTGCTCTTCCTGATGTCACATGAATCTGGGCGGCATCACCGCTTATCAGACGGGTCAATCATTCAACAAGGAGCGAATATGAGATTGAAGAGAACCAAATTCCTTAAGGGTGCGATGCTGTTTGGGTTGATATTCATAGTGCTGAGTTCTTTTGCCTCGGCAGCAGACGACTTCTTTCCCAATGTGGACCAACAGGTTCCCCAATATTCTCCACAAAGCCGTGTGTCAGGAAAAGTCGAAATCGACGGGTCCAATACCATGAAAACGATTTTGGAAACATGGAAGAGTAAGCTGGAGAAAATTCATCCGGATTTAAGGATCAGTCTGAAGACGGACGGATCCAACACGGGCGTTGAATCATTGATGAGCGGGAAGACAAAGATTGCGGCCATGTCTCGTCCGATGACGAATCAAGAAATCGAGAAATTCACCAAACAGGTCGGTTACGCACCCACGGCGATCCCCGTTGCTGTCGATGCGTTTGCGATCTTTGTTCATAAAGATAACCCACTTGACCACATTACATTCCAACAATTGGATGCGTTGTTCTCCTCGGACAGGCGCCGAGGGGCTCCGGAGTCTCTCGACATGTGGGGCCAGTTGGGCCTTTCCGGGGTATGGGAAAAAGCTTCCATTGTGTCTCATATTCGGGATGCGAAATCAGGTACCGGACAGTTTTTCAGGGAATTCGTCTTGTTGGATGGGAAAGATAAAGAGACGAGTGTGGTTCAACCTGGTGCCGCCTCGGTTGTGCATGCCGTCATGAATGATCCTTATGCCGTCGGCTATAGTGGAATCGGCTATCGCACCAATTCCGTAAAACCCTTACATGTGGCAGCCGTTGATGGCGATCCATTTATCGAACCGACATTCCAATCCGCCACGAATGGAACGTATCCACTTCATCGAGTGTTATACCTCTATGTGAGCGAACCCCCGGATATGGACCATGCTCCCCTCCTCTCCGAAATCATCAAATTTGCGGTGAGCCTGGAAGGCCAACAAGTGGTTGCGAAATCGGGATTTTTTCCGCTTCCAACCAAAGACCTGATTGCGTTGTCCGCTACCTGGTCCAGGCCGATGGCTTCGGCCTCTCATACGAAGGCACCGAAAAACCTCAAATAGTCCAACCGTGTTCGGGGCAATTGCCGGCAGCAAGAATGCCGGACTTTTTCTCATATTGCTCCATGGCCTCATATCTGGAAGCCGGGAGGCAATTTCTGACATGGAGCCGGGTGGCATCCAGAATACAATTCATGACGATCTCGTTCAATAGGATGAGAAGGGCTTTCCTCATGACGGGCAAGTGCTAGTGACATCTTTTGTTTGACAGGGGAAGGGAGTGCGAACTCTGACGGCAACTGCGGCAGGCATTCGGGAATGAACATGAAATTCTTATTGTTGCAGAATCGGGATTACACGAGTGAAGGCTGTGGAGCGGGGCTGACGTCCACGGATACGGCGAGCGTATGCTGTCCGCCCCCAACCATGAAGCCATTAATCGGACTGACATCTCCATAGTCTCTTCCCCAGGCCAAGGTGATGTGTTCATCGCCGGGAATGATATTGTTGGTGGGATCAAAGTCGACCCAACCGAGGCCGGGACTCCATGCGGCCACCCAGGCATGTGAGGCATCGGCGCCTACCAGTTTTTCCTGTCCTTCAGGTGGATGCGTCAGAAGGTATCCACTAATATAGCGTGCGGGCAAACCAAGGCTGCGGAGTGCGGCAATTTCCAAATGCGCAAAGTCCTGGCAAACGCCTTTCCGTGAGGTGAGAACATCTTGAGCCGGTGTGGACACCTCGGTCACGCCTCCTTCGTAGGTAAATTCCTCAAAGATTCGGCTGGTTAATTCCATCACCCCGGCCAGAAGTGGACGCCCGGATGGAAAACATTCACGAACAAAGTCATACGTGGCGTCGTCAATGGTGATGTATGGGGAATCATACATAAATTGTTGGGCTTCCAAATTCGGCGAATCCAAGGGACTTTGGAGTTGTTGGACGACTTGCTCCCAAGGCGGACTTTGATCCAACGATATCGGCTCCGGCTTGAGGACCTCCATTACGGTTTTGGCTTCGACGATCAATTGGGGATGTGGGGTTTGAATGGTCAGGTGAGTCATGGGATTGCCAAAATAATCCTCACCTTCTGAACGGACCGATGGCGTGGGATCCACTGTCACGGTGGATCGAAGGCAATGTTGTCGAGGATGGGACCGTGGAGTGAGACGCAAGACATGATGAGAAATGGCAACCGGCTGGGTGTAGGCGAAGGTGGTCCGGTGTGTAACCTGATACATCATGGAATGCCCTCAAGCCATTGAGGACCTGAAATCCGTTGGGCCAATGAATGACTGAAAAAGGTGTGAGCCACCACATCGGAGAGTTGGTGCACATGTTGATCCAGTTGTTTGAGTAGTCGTTCAAGATTGACTCGCACGCCGGTTTTGGTCGTGAATTGAGCAAGTTCCATCATGTCGGCCAGTCGAATATCCGTGCACCCGCGTGTGGTAATCCGCTGTGCCGGGTTGAGGGAAGCAGAGGCTTCCTCTCGAGGCAACGCGTTGATGTGTGATTCGACCGTCAATAACTGGAAGATAATTGAACGAGGGTTGGTATCATCGGCCAAAAGTAAATCCAAGACGGCGGCGAGTTTGGCTTCAGCCTTGTATCGGGTTCGGTAGGTGATGGAGGCGTCGGCTAATTCCAGCAACAGATTGAGGGCGCCGGTCGTTTCCGGCGTGCCTCGTGATGCCAAATGGCGGATGAGTTTGGATAAATGTCTCACGCGTTCCAACCGCCGTCCCATTTCCAGAAAACGCCAGGCATAGCTGCGGGTCATATTTTCCATGACCATGCCGTTGAGCGCTGCCAGATGTTGAATCATCCGGCTCAACAGTCGAATCGCATCGTCGATGCTTTGTCCTTTTGTCTGTGCCCAATCCTTTGGCACGCTGGTGAGCTCCATGAGAATATTCCAGGTGTCGAGGGATAACCGGTGGCGAACCAATTCTGCGGTGCGTCGCACATTCTGGAGAATGGTTGCCAAGCCGTCCGGCGAATCCGGGTCAAATAAAATTGTCCGAAGTTCCGCCTCCACCGCGCCGGCTCCCCCTTCCACGGCCCGTTTGGCGCGACGGGGCGATAAATGTTTTTGCATCACGAGTAGTGAAACCAAGCGATGCAGGGTCTCAGGATCATCTCCGATTCCCGCCTCTCCGCTCAGGCGTGACACCAGGCTTCGTAATAAACGGATCGCGCCTTCAGCGCGTTCGGTGTAACGTCCCAGCCAGAAAAGATTGTCAGCGGTTCGACTGGGTAAATCCCGTCCTCCCCTCCGAAGCTGAAGTGTATGATGCGGCAGCGTGACGGCTGCCGGAATATCAAGAGGACCGTTCGACTGCACCCATGTGTCTTTACTGAAATCACCGGGTTCATGCCAGTGCCCACGGGGATCCGATCGAACCGACACGCGAGCGAGTCCACCCGGCATGACGGTATAGCCGTCCTTCGTGGCTGTCAGATAGATGCGGACAGTCATTGGGACCGGTTTGAGCTCATCCTGAGATGTCCAAAAGGGAGTCGTGGAGGGCGAAACGATTTCCCGTCCCACGTATTCATGTCCACGCCGGGCAATGGCTTGAGCCAAGGCTCCACGGTCTTCCTCAGTCAAGTCAGGTCCGAAGGAGGAGAGACGGTCGTGCGTGAGACCCCGCTTGGGTGTCAAGACACGACGAATTAATAATCGGCTCATATTGTCGAGCACGTAGGCGCGCTCGTTAGCCTGTCCACACCACCAGGTGGCGACACTGGGAATTTTAAGTCCTTCACCAAAAAAGAATTTGGATAATGTCGGTAGAAAGCTTAAGATGACCTCGCTTTCGATCAATCCACTTCCGAGCGCATTGGCTAATGTGACGTGTCCGGCTCGAATGGCTTGGAGCAACCCTGGGATACCCGTTGTGGATTCGGTCATCAATTCGAGAGGGTCGCACAAGTCCGAATAAATCCGGCGTAAGACCAGATCAACGGGCTTAAGACCATCGACCGTTTTCAGGAACAGCCGTTCATCGCGTACGGTCATGTCCGATCCTTCCACGATCGGGTAGCCCAGATACCGAGCCAGATAGGCATGCTCAAAATAGGCCATATTTTCCGGGCCCGGCGAGAGCACTACCGCCAGGGGATCTTCACGTTGGGAAAACTGGAGAAAACTCTCGCTGAAGGTCTGGAAAAAAGAGGAGAGTCGTTGAACCTGAGTTCGGGCGAACAGGTTGGGTAAAGACCGTGAGACAATAATGCGATTTTCGAGAGCGAATCCGGCACCGGTGGGTGCTTCGGTGCGATCACGCAAGACCCACCATTTCCCGTCCGGGGCTCTCGCCACATCGAATGCCAGAAAATGTAAATAGGTGCCTCCTGCCACAGGGACGCCATGGCAGGGCTGCAAAAACTGGGGATTCCCGAACACCACAGCAGGGGGTAAGGTTCCGTTTTTCATCAATTGTTGCGGGCCATACAAATCGCTCAAAATATGGTTGAGGAGACGGGCTCGTTGAATCAGGCCTGCTTCAAGATGTTGCCATTCCTCCTGGCTGATTAACAGGGGGAATAAGTCAAGCTGCCACGGTCTGTCC
>JBATLR010000300.1:0-1808 GCA_049289415.1 Nitrospirales bacterium | reverse complement strand
TTTGTTTCGGGACCTGAAAATGGTGTTTATATTTACCTTCGGGCTCTTTTTGGTATGTGTGTGACCGGGGTTATAGGTATTGCTGTTTCCTTTTTTACTCAACCTAAAGACGATAAAGAAATTATTGGTCTAACTATTGATACCCTTGATGACTGCATGAAGATTTACAAAGGTGGAGAGCCCAATTTTGAATTGGGTGACAAGCTCTTAAAATTAAAAGTCAGCTTGAATGAATCTTTGTCTTTATATAAAATCCAACTTTCCCCCAAAAATATGAAAACTCTCAAAGCCAAAGATGGGGATTTAACATACATAGCAGACTCTCGCTGGTTTTTAGGTGGTCTCCGTTCTGAGCATGTCAAAGCCTTTGAGAATAAAGAATTACAAGACAATGAAGTCCTTATGTCTACACCAACAAAAGACAGTGCCTACTTGCTTGATGAAAAGACTGTGAATGTAGAAAAGATATTCTAACTTTAGAGTGTACGCCTGATCCTAAAAGCTTCAGCAGAAGTGTTTTTGCGTTGCGCAAAAAGCTTTGCCTTCTTCAAGTTTAAAGTTGCCTGAACAATCAGACCTGACTAGATTGGCCAACGGAGAGTTGGCTGAGCGGTTGAAAGCACCGGTCTTGAAAACCGGCAGACGTTCACGCGTCTCGAGGGTTCGAATCCCTCACTCTCCGCCATTTCGGAACCAGCTCCTCTTTGCGGACGCACCTCCCCATAAAAAGCTGTTAGCTTTCACCACAGAATAGCAGATATTTTGCTCACCTTAACCAAATGCCACGATCAAAAACCATTCTGCAATATAAATTTCCGTACAATATCTCCCGCAAGCTTTATCAACATCTGAAGTGGGTGCAGTATATAACCTTTCTGCCAATAATTTTAATGGTAGACGTAATTCTGGTTATTTGAATCAGTTGGACGTACCGTTACGCGAAAAGGTACCGCATACCTAGATTTAGAGGCCTAAAATTAGGTAATTAAATCGGCCGAAGCAACATGGGGCGGAAGTGCACGACAGAGTAAATGTTACGTTTCCTGGGTTGATTACATGGCCGCAGTGGATATGGCCCCAGCATCCAGACCGGCCAATTTGTCTGGCTCCACAAATAGCTGCTGTGGGAGTGAAGACTGTAGGAACCACTGTAACTTGTGGTACAGACCATCCGCCACCAGGGGTTGTAATAACACCCGTGAGTGTGTTGGAAGTAAATCTTGGCGTGGGGGTCACCAAGTCAGTAAAGCTATAGTTCCTTGGATTGAAAGCGATAATCGGCCCACCAAAATTTTCATAATTCAGTGTAGACGACAATAAGATTTGAGGCTCCGGGCAGGGCCCTACCGCCGGGCAAACGGCCCGCCAGCTTAGTTGAAAATCAAAGGGGCACAGGGCTGTGTTCTTAGGTGTACATACGGCGCCAGACAAATCATATCCTTGAGTGCCCGTATCAATAAGGGTATTCCCCATTGAGTCTTTGACAATAGGAATCGGACCCAATGAAGCATTAGTACATGTGGAAGGTGCCACAGCGCCAGGATTAGGAAAGAGTGGTAGTAAGCAGGATAAACTCGTGTTTAAAGGTTCGTTAACTATTTGAGTAAAAGCCGGGGTTTGGATCATAAGGATTCTACTAGAAAGATCTATGGAGGTAGCTGTAGACTTTATGCGAAATATTTTTTCTTGAGTGGAAATCAAGCTAAAAACGGCGCCCAATGTAAGAACCAAAAACCCCATCATACTGAAGGCAATCAATACACCCACTAGGGAAAAGCCAGAATCTTTCCTTCTCATATCTTCCTTCA
>JBATLR010000299.1:0-2047 GCA_049289415.1 Nitrospirales bacterium | reverse complement strand
AGGCGTTTTCTTGATTAGCTTCCAAATGGGTCCTCTTTCTTTCTCGCTCCCATGTTCCTCTTCCATCTGAATAGATTCCACGCGCTTTTTCTGGCATGGGCCCTTCTGTGCGGGGCGATATGGTCTGTTCAGGAATCCTTCGCGAATACCCCTGACATTGCTCCTCCCTATGTGAATTTTCAGGAAGACGCGGACGAAGAAATTCGTGATGCGTTGACTGTATCCATACCGGTGCCATCTTCCGGGAAGGGTAGGGGTTCGGAGCCGTCGGTCGAAGACATCTACCAGGACCCGGTGTTTGCGGACGTGTACTTTGATGACGTCCGGTCTTCCATCCAAGGCGGTATCGAGGGTTTCCTCCATGAAACGGTGGCGCTTCTTAAACAGGAAGATCAGTGGGGACTACGTATTGAAGGACATTGTGATTCGCGAGGCACATCCGCCTATAACCTCGCCCGGGCCGACTATCATTTGAGATCCCTTGCCGGGTTCCTGGAGTACTTGGGGATTCCCTCCGGGCGAATTCATCAGGTGAATGTTGGTCAAACTCCTTTTGTCTGTCAGAGCGGGAGCGAACGGTGTCAGGAAGATAACCTTCGCGCGGAACGAATTTTTTCTATCCTGGCCGTTGACCGTTTTCAACGGGGGTGTCTGGCTCGATTACGTCTTGTCGCCGGAAAGGATTTGGACCGAGCCACTGGATATTTGAAGCGCCCCCCTTATTTGCAACGCATTCAACTGGCGTCCCCTCAATTCACGTCTTTCCGATAAAAGGGTTTTATCTACGGCATCCTCTCGATTGAGGAAAAATGCCATTTGCTTTTCCGAACAAACGGCTGCTTAGTGAACGCCTCTCTATTCAGAAGGGTTACAAAATATCCAGGACAAATTCCCAATGTACTCCCTGATCCTGAACGCCTCCATCAGGAGGATTCTCCACGTGATTCAACTGCTGCCCCCAATACAGACTGGCATGTGCCCGATTGAAGAAGGACAGTCGGATTCCTGTGCCAATACTGGCCAGGGTCTGTGGATCGGGCGTATTGCGTTTGGCTTCCCATGACCGACCCACATCAATGAAGGGGGCCAGTGCCACCGACACCTTTGGACCAAAAAAGTCTGGGAACATCGGGATTCGTGACTCCACGTTGAACAGGAACGCATTATCCCGCACCAGATAATTTTCCCAGTACCCCCGGACGCTGTACCGGCCCCCGACGGCAAATTGTTCCAGTGCGAATAAGCTGTCGTTGGCAATCTGCAAGGTCAGGCCGCCGAGAAATTCGATGCCGAGAGGATCTACGCGTCGGACATATTGGGCCTGGCCTAACCAGACAAAAAATTCCCCGTCCGGATCATCCGAGTTTTGTTTATTGTTGGTGGCATCCAGTACGTTCAATCCCACGCTGAACCGGGATCGAACCGCGAGGACCTGATTGGATTCCCGGTGAATCCATTCCTGCCCGAACCGGAGGGCTGACACGATAGCCTTGCCGTTATCGGTTGCGCCGCGCTGAAAGGAAAACCCCGTTCCACCAAGGAAACTTTGATTTTCTAGGTGTTCTCCGATGAGGGAAAGGGCAATCTCGTCCTTGAGTGTGCGATAGACGGGCTGACGTAAGGCGATTTTGTATATTTGGGATTTGGTTCTGATATCTAGGACATCGAATGGTTTTGTGACGACGTTAAAGTCATTGAACCGGAAATTCAGTTCCAGGGTAGTATCTCGTGCCGTGAGCGGGATGACGTAGTTGGCTTCGATGAGAGGCTGCAATCCCTTGGATTGGCCGTAGGTAAAGCGAAAGGCATCGCCCAACCCGAACGGGTTTTGAACAGCAATATTTCCGAGACCCCGCGACTCGCCCACCGTTGGGGATTGAAAGTTGTTGAATTCTACCCACGCCTTAAAGGGTGAAGCTTCCTCCACCTGCACATGGAGGACTCCTTCGCCGGGTTTCAGGCCGGGCTTTAGCTCCGTGTTTAACCGTTCCGTGCGGGGGTCTTGAAGAAGGAGCTGAAGTTTTTCTTTCAACGGGTTGATATTGAG
>JBATLR010000298.1:0-3058 GCA_049289415.1 Nitrospirales bacterium | reverse complement strand
AATATTCCTCTGCTCCGTCATGGCGGCTACCCAAACACCAGACCTCCATCATTTTTTGTGATGCCCTATGGATCCCGCAGGGGATTACATGGAGCACGTCCTGAAAGAAGTTATCATCCTGAGCAAGCGGCGAAGGATCTAGCCAAGGCGTGACATTCTCAATCCAGCCCCAGACTTTTCCCTCTGATTCCGCCTCCCACTCTGTCATTTTCGACGGTAGTAAGCGGGAATCCATCTCTCCACGTTGTCATCCTGAGTGGAACGAAGGATCTCGCCAAGCGATGGCCCCCTCAACCTGCCCCGGACTCTTCATTCTGATTCCTTCTCCCACTTCGTCATCCCGACGGAAGTCATCGGGGACCCATCTTTTCTGTGAATCTCCACAAGAACCCGCAGAAAACAGTGAATCATTCTGAACAAGTCGGAATGTGGGAAGGGGCTGGGAGTATGTGTGAATAAAAGGCCGGACCTCAAGCATGAACGTTTCGTCTGTAGTCCGACGCCTGCCGGCTGGCTCCAGGGAGGGACGCTCTTCGCATCTAGCGGGCCTTGTGTGAGCCCTGCGAGTTGGTCCGCTCTTCAAAATGTTCGCGTCCCTCCTCTTCAATAAGGCCAGACGGGGCGTCAATGGTTTTGGGTCCTTTTGCCGAAACAAAAGGACCTCGTCGTTCGGGGGCGAATCCCCGGCCTCTAAAAGACAAGTGCCACAAAAACCCACAGAGAAAAGGAAGGCATTCGGTAGGTGAAAAGGACCTGGGAGAATGTGTGAATGCAAGACCTGTCCCCAGCCTCAGACCTATAAAATTTGAAAAACATGTGACCATCTTCGCCAGTAGGGGATAGATAATTCTTTAAAACAGACGTGACTTTGAGGGAAATGGTACGTTGAGAAGTCTTGCAGCGAAAATTCGTGATGTGTTGCATGATAAAACTGACAACAACAGACTAGACCGGTATCCACAACACATTCGAACGACGCATGTATTAGGTTGAGTGCACAGAAGAACTGACTCGATCCATGACGAACATCCTCTTTGACTTCACAATCACTCAGCTACTCCTCGTGGGAGTCCTGTTTATCTGGACAGGGTTTGTACGCAGCGGGCTTGGGTTCGGTGGTGCTGCGCTCGGACTCCCACTCATGCTGTTTCTCTATGACCAACCACTATTTTGGTTGCCGGTCATCGGATCGCATCTCCTGTTTTTTTCGGCTCTGACCTTACATACCGGTATTCACGATGTCGATTGGCCCTATTTGCGGCACGCCACGCTTTTTGTCATCCCCACGACCTTGATTGGTGTGTTCGGCCTGATTACGTTGCCGACTGAGTGGCTGCTCATCTTTATTTATTCCATCTCACTCGCGTATGGATTGATGTGGCTCTTGAATCTTTCCATCAATAGCAAGAAGAGTTGGAGCGACAGGCTCTTGCTTGCGCTTGGTGGGTATGTGGCGGGAACGTCACTGACCGGTGGACCACTGATGGTTGCGGTCACCATGAAAAATGTCGCGACCCATCAACTACGTAACACGTTGTACGTTCTCTGGTTTACCATCGTCACGATTAAAATGAGTACCTTCGTGATACTCGGAGTCGAGCTGCATCTGCTCACCGCCCTTACGCTCCTTCCCATCGCAGCCATCGGTCATATGATCGGACTCAAATTTCATGATGCGATTTTGAAAAACGATCAGTGGTTCAAGCAGGTCATAGGAGGAATGCTCGTCCTCATCAGCGGATTGGGATTAATGAACAGTCTGGCCTAAGACAGCCTCCTCATGGGTGACCCCATGACCATTATCTAGGGGTTCAATAACGTGGGGCGACCAAACTCGCGATGCCTGGCCTGAGGCATGCCGAAGGGCTCAAACTTTTCCCCCAGAAGAACCCGCAGAGAAAAGTTAACTATTCTAAATTTTGCGGAAGGTTGGAAGGGGGTTGGGAGTAGGTGTGAATGCAATACTTGACCCGAGCGCCCTGGGCTGGCCTACCTTGAGCAACCGTCACCGTGACAACCGCCACGATCTCGCCAAGTAAATTCACTTCGTACACTTTGCCCTCCCGATGAACCAACGGCGCGATAATTCGGGTCGCTTCGCCCGGAGGCAGGTTCTCCGGCGGCAATATCAGGGCCGTGCAGAACGGTATATCCCAGCGCTTGCAGGCAGGCCAGCGCAGCGTCTTCGACAATGGATTCAGTAAAGGTAGAGTTCATGCCGGCTCCCAGACTTTGCGGGGGGGGACCGCAGGCAACCCATCGCCAAAGCCCGCGCAGGTTTTGCCATCATACAGCACCACGCCGCCGGCAAAGCGTGATCCTGCGGCCTGCTTGAGCTTGGGCAATCCCCGGAAATCCGCTGCGGTAACCGTCGCGGCAGCTTTGATTTCCACGCCCGCGAGCATGCGTGGACCAAATTCAATGTCGAGGTCCAATTCGGCTAATTGAAAGGTTTGAGGTCGGCCAATTGTAAGATTCATGAACGGCTCTAGCTCAAGGAAGCAACTACAGGTCCCGCCTGAAGTTGGCGTGATAGCAAACGGAAAGGATGGCGTCGAGTTTGATGAACCCGACTATGTAGGTCTTGAAATCTGCAGCAGTTGTTGCATTTTTTGCAACAACTGCCTCCCGCTCCAGTTCCCCAGAACCGAACACAGTGCATAAATGCCGTGAAATCACGGATTTATCGCGTCCGAACAGCTCCGCCATCTGGGTCAGGGACAGCCAGACCGTCTCCCGTTCGAGCCGAACGTCCACCCGCACCTGGCCATCCGGGGCTTCATAAAGGAGAACCTCGCCGCCGGGTGGCATTGAAGCAGATGGCTCGTTAGACGGCATCGGACGTAATCCGTTAGGTCGGGTTAAAAAAGGCCTAGGGCTTCTCACAAGAGAACATTCAGGTCGGTATAGCTCAAAGCTTCCAGCCTGTCGTAACCCCGACGGTTCCCATTTTTAATCCTCGCCCACCTCGAAAGGTGGGCGCTACGTAGTTCAGATTGCCCATGTGGAGACCTCTTTCGTGTTTCAATCCTCGCCCACCTCGAAAGGTGGGCGCTAC
>JBATLR010000297.1:0-2803 GCA_049289415.1 Nitrospirales bacterium | reverse complement strand
GCAGAAGCACATTGCCCAGCAGCAGAGTCAGCAATATCCAGATTGACGCTGCGAGCGTGTACCACAAGGACACATAGAGCTTCGGTTGCCTTCTCCGAAGGATGGTCCCGAAGACTTGGACTGTTACGCCAACAAGCACAACGTAACGGAGAAGATTCAGTGGCCATTCGAACACTGCATTCTCGATTCCGATAGAATATCCCATCAGCAGGGTGATTGAGCCGAGAACAAGAAACCCGTTCCACAAACCCATGAGCCACCAACCCCACGCGACCTTATACATAGGCTCTCCGCAAAGCCTGGGCACAATGTAATACACCAATCCCAAGAAGGCAGTGGAGACAGAACCAAAAAGCACCCCATTTACATGGACATTACGCAGTCTGCCATAGGTCAACCAGGGCATCTGACTCAAGAATTCCGGATTGTGGAATTTGATCGAGATCTCGGCACCCCGACTAGGGGAAACAGGGTCAGCCATAGGATCGCCCACCAGGTCCAGGCTTTCACCAGAGGTTTATTGACCAACTCATGCTGACTCATGGATGTCTCCCCCTACTTGGGTGTCCTCTTTAAGTTCAGCCACGTGAAGGGTCAGGACTATTTAACACCCCCATCGGTTCGGATAGGTGTACGTACTTGTCGTTGACGTCTTTAATGGCCAACGATGAAAAGACAAGTTCGTGACATATTTCGGTCACCTATCTCTCCGACATTGGACCTGGATGATTGCAAACACAGCCACTTTACCCATGAAATACATCAATTGGGATCACTTCCCCAGCTTACCCGTCTGGACTCCCACCTCCTGCATCTATCCCGGTTTCCTCCTTTGGACGACAAAGGTTCATTCCTGTTATTTGAGCACGAATATTGATGCATTTGGTTGACCAGGACGCAGGTTTATGTGTCGGAGAGCCTGGAAGCAATTTCACCGTCGATGGCCCATTTTCCACCACCACTAATAGCCAAAGCCAGAGCCATACCAATCGCTAAAAGATGATATTCAAAGCCCTCGCCTGCTTGATTCCCCCCCCAATTCATAAAAAATCCATTAGACCAGTGCATCGTGAGGGCTCCAAGCATGATGACCCCGAGACTGGCGGCGCAAAATCGCGTTAGGAAACCAAACACCAAGCCAACAGCTCCCAAGGACTCTCCCATAATGACCAAAAAGGCAATCAGCCACGGCAATCCAAACTGAGTGGTAAAAGCCCCCATAGTTCCCTCAAACCCATGACCGCCAAACCATCCAAAGAGTTTTTGAGCACCATGGGGAAACATGACAACGCCTAATGTGACCCGTAAGATCAAACCCGTCCAACTTTCATCAGTCTGAAAGAACGTCTTCATGCTTACCCCTCCTTGTTGGTGTTTGGGTTGCCGAGGTAGTACTCAATCGTCCAAGTTCCCATCAGTTATGACTATCAACATCTACTTTTTGTACTCACAAAATTTCCATGCACAAACTGAGGTAAAAGTCATAAATAAATAAATTATTTTTGCTCATTTCGCTTTTCCCAGCTTTTGGCAGACGGCTTTCTGCTTGAATCCTCTGCCTTCCTCATAATCGGGGCAATTGCCTCATTTTTCTTTGGTATGTCGTGATCAATGAAAAGGTTCGGCCAAATCCAAAGAACTCAATACACATGCCGTCATTCAAATTGAGGGACATCAGATCGTTGAGAATTTGCCACCAGCTATGCGCCCTCACACGCTCGACAATAAGTTTATTACTCTTTTAATCAAATAACTTTTTACGCGTGATAAAAATCTTCACGGATAATTTTTTCGTCCTTCCACGTCTGTACTGCAACCTGCTGCATTTTCACGCGATTGCCGCCTTTGAAGGTTAGGTCAAATGTCCATTCCACGGCAGCATGATCCCCTTCCACGATTGTTCGACCGACCTGTGCCCCGTGAAACTCTTGAATGCTCTCTACGAATTTTTTTTCATACTCTCGATTGGCCGCCTTTCCGACTCGCTCGTCCTGCCGGTTTTCACTCATCACGACCTCCTCAGCATAATACTTATCAAACGTTTCAAGAAGTTTCCCAGCTAAAATCCCATCAATGATGGCTTGAACTTGTGACTTGATGCTCATGATCGTCTCTCCTTTCAGCTGAATTAACTTAACGATGGTAAATCTTCTAAAAATTCGATCTACCACCGACGGGTGCAGATCGAGCCACTTATCAGTATGTCAGCCAACTCATCGCTGTAGTAAAAAGCCCGATCATTACCGGTGTTTCGCCCATTATTTCGATGAGATCAGCAACAAATGTCACATAAACCCCGGTTGACCTGGGAAATAGACGACGTACATCACGTTTCCTTCTTTGCCTCACTTATTATTGGTGAAATATTCCCACCATCGTGCTCAGGGTGCTGGAACCGAATTCTGGCCGCAGCAACATCCATGAAGCTAAAGATCCCAACCGGGCGGGACTGGATATCCAACACAGGAGCCTGCTTGACATTTTCGCTAAATAGCACCCCTAAGGCTTCTCCTATCGCCTGCCCTTTTCGAAGTGCGACTATCTCCCGCCTTGCAAAGGTTCCTATAGGCTCTCGAAAATCTTGCCCTTGGTTCATGGCCCAATACACATCGGTTTTTGTCACAATTCCCATCAACTTGTCTCCGCTATCCACGATGGGCAATAACACCTGATGACTCCTCCCAAAAGCCTGAACTACCTCATTAATGGGGGCAGTTTCGGGAATACATGAAACGGAATGGTTCATAGCTGTCTCGACAGGGGAAGTCAGCAAATCCGATGGCCACTTTGTCTTATCTAATAT
>JBATLR010000296.1:0-7277 GCA_049289415.1 Nitrospirales bacterium | reverse complement strand
AATGGGGCCTGTGTGGCGGTTGACGGGGGGGAAAGTCGAAGCTTTTGACGTTCGACGGGGCGTTTTAAAGTCCTGAGCCCGTGGTGGTAATGATCAGTGTGCCTAGAGAACAAAAAGGTCACGAACGAACAAGAAATGAATGGATGGATGTGAGAGGCACGAAATGGTATCCGAACAGCTTTTAAAGGTTTTTGATGGTAAAAACATTCTTGTGACCGGAGGAAGCGGGTTGATCGGACGGAAAATCGTAAGTCGGATGGTAGAGGCTGGGGCCTCTGTTCGAAGTGTGTCCCTGGATGAGATCCAGGTTGAAGGCAAAGTGGAGTATGTGAAGGGCGATTTGTGTGATTTTGGATTTTGCCAACGTATCGTGAAGGACATGGACTGTGTTTTTCATGTGGCAGGGATTAAAGGCTCAATTGAGGTGACGAAATCCAAACCCGCAAGTTTTTTCGTCCCGTTGTTGATGATGAATACCAATATGTTGGAAGCCTGTCGCCTGAACAAGGTTGATCGGGTGGTTTATACCTCCTCTATTGGTGCGTACCCGAGTGCGGAAATTTTCAAGGAACAGGAAGGTGAGGATGAAGGGCCACCAATGGATATGTTCCCTGGATGGGCCAAACGAATGGCCGAATTGCAAGTTCGCGCCTACCAAATACAGTACGGTCTGAAGCACTACGCCGTGGTGCGTCCCTGCAATGTGTATGGACCTGGGGATAATTTCGATCCTGCCAATGCCATGGTGATTCCCACCCTCATGCGGCGAATCTTTTCCCAAGAGGATCCGGTGGTCATTTGGGGAGATGGCACCGCCATTCGTGATTTTGCCTACAGTGGTGATGTCGCTGATGGAGTGATTCTTGCTTTGTACCATGGCACGGGTGGGCGGTACGTCAATTTAGGCAGTGGTATCGGCTATACCATCAAAGAATTAGTAGAAGCCCTTCAAGCGGTTGTGCCATTCCGGGTTCAATTTGATCACACCAAACCCACCGGATTTCCCCGGCGTGTGATGGATATTTCTTTGGCAAAGCATCTTCTCGGGTATGCACCGGAAGTGAGTCTTCAAGAGGGGTTACAACACACATGGGAGTGGTACCTGGAGCATCATGATGAATACCTTAAACGGAAAAACTATTTCGCCACAGCGTAAATTGCAAGTTTCCCCCTGTCGCTTAAAAGGAGTCAGCGTTGTAACCCCACCAACAATTTTTGAAGATTTTCGGGGGACCTATGTTGAAACCTTTAACGAAGATCTGTATCGGCAAGCCGGAATTGACATGAAATTTGTGCAGGACGACATCTCCGTGTCTGGCAGGCATGTGTTGCGAGGCATTCATGGAGACCAGGAAACCTGGAAATTAGTGTCGTGTTTATGGGGGAATTTTTATTTGGTGGTGGTGAATTGGGATCCCACCTCTCCACAGTATCAACAGTGGGAATCGTTTACGCTATCAGATTGCAATCGATGCCAAGTCTTGATCCCACCCAAGTTTGGAAACGCCCATCTGGTGCTGTCGGACCAGGCTATTTTCCACTACAAGCAAACGACCAATTACAACCGGGAAGGACAATTTACCGTACCTTGGGATGATCCAACTTTGGGAATCTGGTGGCCGGTGAAACAGCCGATTGTTTCCCAACGGGATGAAGGAGTGGTTCATGTTTAAGGGTAGCAAAGTGTTAGTGACGGGTGCGGGAGGATTTTTGGGAACCAATATGGTTAAGCGTTTGGTGGAAGAGGGGAGCTATGTGCGCGGGACATTGCATACACGTAGCCCCCAATACGAGCACCAGGATCTGGAATATGTCAAAGCCGATTTGACGAACATGGAAGAATGTCGCCGGGTCGTAGAGGGCATGGACTATGTCTTCATGTGCGCAGCGAATACCTCAGGAGCGGGAGTCATGGCGACCCAGCCTTTAGCTCATGTGACACCGAATGTGGTGATGAACGCGCAAATGTTGGAAGCTTCCTATCAGGCAAAAGTGAAAAAATTTCTCTTTATCAGTAGCAGCGCCGCCTATCCACCCAGTGGGGATCGCCCGGTCTCCGAGGCGTACATGTTTGACGGGGATCCGTATGAAGCCTACTTCAGTGTGGGATGGATGAAACGGTATGCGGAGGTCTTGTGCCGTATCTATTCTGAAAAAATTAAGGATCCGATGAAGACGGTGATTGTGAGGCCATCGAATGTTTATGGGCCATATGACAAATTTGATTTTGAGCGTTCCCACGTAACCGCAGCACTTATCCGCAAAGTGATTGAGCGCCAAGATCCTCTAGAGGTGTGGGGAACAGGTGAAGATGTCCGAGACTTAATTTATGTGGATGATTTTATTGACGCCGTGATGTTAGCGATGAACCGGTTAGACCGGTTCGACCCTGTGAATGTTGGCTATGGGAAAGGGTGTCGAGTTCGGGATGTGTTAACGACTCTTCTAGATGTTGATAAATTTGACAATGCCAAAGTAGTTGTGAATCCCACAAAGCCCTCAATGATTCCTATCCGGTTGGTTGATGTGAGTAAGGCTCAAGCTGTCTTAGAATTCAAAGCCATGACAAATCTCAGGGATGGATTAAAGCATACGCTTGAATGGTATCGACAGTCTTATGTGGAAGCCAAACATTCCCCGGTACCCGAGTCAATAGTTGGTCAGATTGCCTAATAGCATAGTTTTCCTTTAGGGGATTTTCGTGATGAAACAAATGTTTCCTGAAAGTCAATTTGCCCATCATTGGCTGGATGGACTCTCGGGGTTGGAAATTGGACCGTCTACTCACAATCCCTTTGGATTGAATACACGAAATGTGGGACTAGGAGGAGAAGGCTATACGGAGGAACAATTGGCATTGACCGGAGCTGTCGCCTCGATTGACGTGTTCGCTGAGGCTGGTGCCATTCCGCTTCCCAGTGAGTCGGAAGAGTTTATTCTCGCTTCCCATGTGATAGAGCATTGTCCTGACCTTATTAAGACCTTGCTGGAATGGTATCGAATCGTGAAAAACGATGGATATTTGTTTATGGTAGTTCCTCACCGAGACGCAGCGCCTTCAGATCGGGGAAAGCCGCTGACTCAATGGACGCATGTGGTACACGATCACATGATGCATGCTAATCAAGATTCGGAGCCGGAAGGGAAAAACTTCCTGTATTGCCATTACCATGTGTTCTCTCCCGACTCTATGAAAGATTTTGTTACAAGGATTTTTGGAAAACGGCTGACTTTGGTTGGCGAACAAGATCCTGATGATAAGGTGGGGAACGGCTTTGTACTCGTGTATCAAAAACAGATTCCCCTCCAGAAAGCTTTTCCCTGGTCCTTCCAAGGAGGAGCCGAAACCGTGAATGTTCCGAGACCGGCTGATTTTTATCAGATGACGAATAAGCAGGAAAAGATTCCTTTAGTGCAGAGATATATCAATCGCTTCAATTCAAAAAATGAGGTTGTTCTCTTGGAGAAGAAAACCCTAAATCACGGTATGGAAAATGAAATTCTTGTTTCTGCGATTGTTACGGCATATGCCTCAGAACGGTTTATGCGAGGGCTTCTTGAAGATCTCGAAAATCAAACCCTTGTCAAAAATTTGGAAATTATAATCGTGGAAACCGGATCGCCAACGGATGAATTATCAATTGTAAAAGAATTTCAGGAACGCTTTAACAATATAATCTATGTGCGGACGAGTGTTCGGGAAAATCCTCCGGCAGCATTCAATCGAGGGATTCGGATTGCGAGTGGGAAATATGTTACTACGGCCAATTCAGATGATCGGCATCGGAAGGATGCTTTCGAAGTAATGGTTAAGGAGTTAAAAACCAATCCCGAAGTGGCTCTAGTCTATGGGGATGTTTTTGTTTCGAATTTTGAAAACCAGACATTCGCCGACCACATTCGGTGTGGCTATCACATACGTCCTGACTTTTCCCGGGAGATCATGCTTTCTGGTTGTCACATGGGGCCTCAGGCGATGTGGCGAAAATCACTTCATGAGAAAATCGGATATTTTGATGAGGCTCTTTATTCGGCTACCGATTATCAATTTTGGTGCAGAATTGCGGAACGGTATGCTCTGAAGCACATTCCATCGTTTCTAGGTGTGTATTATGAGAATCCGCAGGGAGTGATTAATTCCAACCAAACACGAGCGCATAAGGAAACTGTGGCAGTTCAACATGCTTTTCGTGACAAGTTCCCTCCCCCAAATGGAAACTACACTAACAACTTTCAGTATCAGGGAATCATTCAGAAGGGAAAATTTGTCAATGTTGGGATGGTGACCTTTAATCGATTGGAATTTACGAAAAAGGCATTGGTTGCCCTCTTTCAACACACATGTTTCCCGCATGTCATCACCGTTGTGGACAACGGAAGTACGGACGGCACGCCAGAGTATTTACAAGCGCTTCTCAAAGAGGGATTCATTACCAATCTTATCTTGTTGCCAGAGAATGTTGGAATTGCTAAGGCTTCGAATTTGGCCTGGAGCCAGGCGCCTGATGCGGAGTATTACCTCAAGCTGGACAATGATATTGTTATCCAAAAGCCTGGCTGGTTATCCAATATGGTCGATGTCATCGATCATATTCCTGAATTGGGCGCTATTGCCTATAGCTTCGAACCGGTGAGCTATCCCGTCCGTGAAACACGGGGAGTGCGCATTCGGCCCAAAGATGGGAATGTAAATGGAGCTTGTACTCTTATCCCAAAAAGAACCTATCAAGTTTTGGGATTTTGGTGCGAGGATTACGGGTTGTACGGGGAAGAGGATGCGGATTATGGGCTGAGAATCCATTTGCATGGTTTGCAAAATGCCTATATGGAGGATGAAAAAGTGGGATTGCATCTACCTGCTGGAAGGGCAGCCCACATCGACGCACAGACGTTTAAGGCCACTGATGGCATTGAAGAAGAGATCCATGCTGAGTACCGGGAATTCAAAGATGAATGTCGGCGAAACAATGTTCAGAATATCGCGAAGAAAAATTGTCAGGATTATCAAACTGGTGTGAAGCCTCTGTATTGTTCGTCTTCTTTTGTTAAAGAATTCCATAAAGATAGAGAACGCTGCGAACGATCTGATGGGCCAACTCCCCAAAGGATTCAAGTTGATGAAATGCCTAGAGAAGTGATTCCTGAAAGCGCAAAAGATTTTTGTCCACAACGTTTACCAACCGTTTCCGTCATTGCGTCCGATTATATTTGTGGTCGTATTCGACTCCTTCAGCCACTCCTGGCCGGTGAAGGGATCTGGGGGAAAGGCCTCATTGTCGGCGATGTCAATATTCTTTTAGGGGATGTCACACTTCCGCTTATGGGGGCAGGACAGATTTGGGCTATTCAGCGTAATTGTAGGCTGACAGAAGAAACTTTAAAGGAGGCTCAAAGCCAAGGTACTCGAATTGTTTACGACTGTGACGATTTGCTCTGGAAAATTCCTTTCGATAATCCGAATCATGGATACTTTACTCCTGAATATCTTCAAAGAATGTTCGGTCTTATGAATACGGCGGATTGTGTGACGGTGTCTACGGAACCTATTCAAGCCGATTTGTTTAAGCGAGGAATAGAATCGACTGTTCTTCTGAATTGCTTGTTGCGTCAGGAATGGGAGGATTTCAAACCTCGACGGCGAGCGGGTTCCCGTCCACGAGTTGGATGGGCAGGACAAGCGAGCGTGCACAAAGGTGATACCGCCATTTTTGAAACGATTGTGGAGGTTCTCAAGGACGAGGTGGAATGGGTGTTTTTGGGAGACGCCCCACGGACGGTCAATAGTCCAGGTGTGATCAGCCAAACATTTTCCATGGTAGACGTGGCTCAGTATCCGAAAGTATTGGCGAGTCTCAATCTTGATCTTGCTTTGGCGCCATTGTTGCCAAACCCATTCAATGAAGCCAAAAGCGATATTAGAATTTTACAGTATGGAATACTGGGCTATCCGGTTATTGGCACGGATATTTTCCCCCATCAACATGCGCCCATCATACGGTTGCCGCATGAACCACATGTCTGGATCAAGGCGATTCGCGAACGAATTCATGATGTAGGTGCCTTGGAAAGGGAAGGGGATCATCTCCGAGCCTGGGTATTGAAACATCGTCTTATGGAACATGTGCTTCCTCAGTATGAACAGGCCTGGTTGGGCCGTGACGTAAAATCCTCAAACGGGTTACTTCAGTCGAAAATACAGAGTCCATCGGTGCCCTCTTATTCCCCAATCAACCATGCCAAGTATTCCTTTGATTGTTCAATCATTATTCCAGTTTGGAATAAAGTGGAATTGACCCGTCAGTGCTTGACTCATTTGGCGGAGGTCACGGATGGCTGTTCGTATGAAGTCATTGTCGTCGATAATGCATCCACCGATGAGACTCTGGCATTTCTGTCTTCTTTAAGTGGGGATATTCAGGTCATCACGAATCCGGCCAATTATGGGTTTGCCAAAGCCTGCAACCAAGGGGCCGCTTCTGCCAAGGGGCGTTTTCTGGTCTTTTTAAATAACGATACGATTCCGAAACCAGGATGGTTGCGGGCTTTATTGAATGAAGTGGAGAGCCATCAGGATGTTGCCATTGTCGGGAGCAAGCTGCTCTATCCGAATAACACCATTCAACATGCCGGCGTGGTTTTCGCAAAACATTGTTTAACGCCCTACCATATATTTCGTGGTGCTTCTGGAGACCTGCGTGCGGCCAATGTTCGTCAAGAGTTTCAGGTTGTCACTGCGGCTTGTATGCTCATTCGTCGTGAGGAATTTACTGCGGTCGGGCAATTTGATGAGATCTATCAGAACGGGTTTGAGGATGTGGACTTGTGCCTCAAAGTGGGCAAACGGGGCAAGAAAGTCATCTATCAACCGGAAAGTGTGCTCTTTCATTTGGAACATCAAACTCCCGGAAGGAAGGATCATGAGGCCGAACGGCACAATGGTATTGTGCTCATGGAACGATGGGCTTCCTCCATTGTGGTCGATGAGGATTTCCATACGGTTCCGGCAGGTTATGCCAACCGGTATTCCTTGCATGACGGCCGGCTTCAGCCCTCGCTCCAGGCACTGCAGGGCGATAGGGAAATAACGCAGTGGCAAAGAGTTCAACGAGTTCAGGAGGTCCAATTACGTCAGCGGCATGCCGCAGGCGAGGGCTTGAATAGCCAGGATGACCGTGAATTGCAAGCTCTCCTTTCCGAGTATCGAGATTGGCCGGATGATGGCGCAGTGCTTAGATGGGCGGCTAAGCTTTGCCAATCGTTGCAGGTATTGGATGGGG
>JBATLR010000295.1:0-6499 GCA_049289415.1 Nitrospirales bacterium | reverse complement strand
TGGACGACCGCACCACCGGCAAAATCCAGAGCACCAAGCTTGGCCAACCACCCGCCACCCCACACCCAATGCGCCAACGGGGTATAAATCAGAAGAGACCATAAGACGGCAAACATGAGTAAGGCTTTAAATTTCATCCGCTCGGCCACACTGCCGGTAATCAGGGCGACGGTGATGGCGGCAAACATGAGCTGGAAGAACATAAAGACTTGATGGGGCACTGTCGACGCATACTGCGGACTCGGATCCAATCCCACCCCATTCAGACCCACCCATGCCAGGCTGCCAATTACCCCTCCCACATCAGGACCGAAAGCTAAACTGTATCCGCCCAGCACCCAAATCAGGCTAATAACACACAGAATCACCATCGTATGCATGATGGTTCCGAGCACATTTTTTTTGCGAACCAGCCCGCCGTAGAATAAGGCCAGACCGGGAAGCGTCATGCACAACACCAGCGCCGAAGACATTAAGAGCCAGGCCGTATCGCCCGTATCAATCTTCGGCAAACCCTCGTCACCTGCCCACACAGCAAAGGGTTGACTCAAACTCAGGCCAAGCACCAGTCCGATCAATCTTCCCATCGTTGAGCGTGGAATCAACACATTCATTTCCCCTCCTCGAGCAAACACGTGATGTGGTCGGGTGCCATTGGTCAGACCGCTCCTTCGCCCGATTCGCCCGTACGTATACGGATGACGCTATGTAACTCGGAGACGAAAATCTTTCCATCCCCAATACTGCCGGTTTTGGCTGCACGCATAATGGCTTCCAGGGCCTCCCCCACTCGATCATCGGCCAAGGCGATTTCCAGTTTAATTTTTGGCACGAATTCAATCTGATATTCAGTGCCTCGATAGGTCTCTTTATGACCTTTTTGACGACCAAACCCCTTCACTTCGGTGACAGTCATGCCCTGAATCCCCAACTCGATCAACGCATCTTTCACTTCATCTAACTTAAAGGGTTTAATAATGGCTTGAATCAGCTTCATAAGAACCATCCTTCCATTGGATTAAGACACTTTGAATACGGCTTGCAGTCGTCGCGTGCATTTGACCCTCCCGTACGCCCTTGCTTTCGAAACGTTCACATCTCTTTTGTATGATTTTTTGTATGAATTAACCATAGGCCCGTTCCCGGTGTTGGGTCAGATCACAGCCGAGCACCTCATCTTCTCGAGTGACACGTAACCCGATCGTGCCGTCAACGAGTTTGAGGATGAGATAGGTGCCGACAAATGAGAACACCCATGTTGCGCCCACTCCAATGACTTGGATGACGACCTGCGAGGGGTTTCCGAAAAAGAGCCCGGTGCCTCCACCCATGCTCGCAAATAATCCGGTGGCCACGGCCCCCCAGGTTCCTCCGATTCCATGTATGCCCAGCACGTCCAAGGCATCATCATAGCCCAGTTTATGCTTTAAAAATACACCGAGGTAACACACCACGCCGCCTCCAAAACCAATCACAATCGCCGCGATGGGCCCCACATAGCCGGCGGCTGGTGTGATGGACACCAGACCCGCGACGGCGCCGCTGGCCGCGCCCAACACGGTCGGCCTTCCTCGATAGAGTCCCTCCACGCCGACCCAGGCTAACGCTCCGGCAGCTGTCGCCACATGAGTGGCCACAAAGGCACTCGCCGCAACCCCATTGGCCGCCAGGGCGCTTCCCGCGTTAAATCCAAACCACCCGACCCACAACAAACTGGCCCCGATGACCGTAAACGGCAGATTATGGGGGCTCATATTGTCGGTACCATATCCATGGCGTTTTCCTAAGACAAGTGCGCAGGCTAATGCAGCCACTCCCGAACTGATATGGACCACCGTCCCGCCGGCAAAATCTAAGTCACCCAATTCCGCCAGCCAGCCACCTCCCCATACCCAATGAGCCAGAGGCGCATAAATGAACGTGATCCACAACACGGCAAACAAGGCAAAGGCACTAAATTTCATTCGCTCAGCAATGGCTCCACTAATGAGCGCCACCGTAATCGCGGCAAACATAAGCTGAAACACCATGAAGGCTAAATGGGGAATCGTGGAACCTTCAAGCGGTTCGGGTCCCACCCCTAGCAATCCCAACCAATTGAGTCCACCAATGACGCCCCCCACATCCGGCGCGAACGCGAGACTATAGCCCCAAAACACCCACACCACACTGACGAGACAGACGGCAATAAAACTATGCATCATCGTACTTAATACATTTTTACTCCGGACCATCCCGCCATAAAATAACGCTAATCCGGGTATAATCATGGCCAACACCAAGGCCGACGACATCAACACCCAAGCCGTGTCGCCGGCACTGAGTTCCGACGTTCCTCCATCTTGAGCCCACACGAATGAGCCCAACCCGTTCAAGACCAAGACAGACATGAATGTCGAAAATAGGCCTCTACTGGCTTTGTGAATATACGCCTTCATCGTCTTTGCTCCTTCGACCTCTTCTTAAAAGAGGAAAATGGCTTCAACTGCCAGTGTCTGTTGGTTATTGGTCAGGGTATTTCTTCCATCTAGAAAGACATTTTGATTTGATTTGTCATATCGAAATTCCAATCGTGTAATCAGCGACGGAGCCGGCTTATATTGAAGGGTCACCGTGTTCTCCCAAAGGGTTTGTGCGATTGGAGCTGACACGGCACAGACATTCGCATTTCCACCGGAACCGGCCGTCCCCAAACAACTCTGGTCGCCTCCGGCGTCTTCCCAAATTTCTCCACGAAAACGGAGACCCCATTGTTCATTGAAATCATAAATGACATATCCCGCGACACCATCCCAACGGGCATTGCGACCCGAGCTGATCGCGCTCCCATTTTCCTGATTGGCATAATACCCTTCCACCACAAAGCCCAATTGATCAGTCGCCTGGAAGGTCGCATACCCGCCGACAAGGACCCGTGTGCCTGACCCGGATCTCGTATTCGAACTCTCTTTTCCCACAATGCCATACACATTCAATCCAAGCTCTTCAGTGGGGCGATAGGACACTAACCCTTCCACCGATTTCGCCGTATTATTATCCTCCGTCAAACCCGTATAAGAATTGAGTACACTCACTAACAATGAAAGGTTTTCGTCAACGGCATACGCCAGACGAATGCCGGTGATCGTAAAAGGCTGCCCCAATCCAAACAACCAGGATCGGGAATAATTATTATTGTAAGGACTCTCAATGACTTCATAGCCCACCAAGGCATTCATTCGTCCAATCCGAATATCCAACCCATTGCCAAGAGGGGCGACATACTGGACATACATTTCCTGGAAATCGATATCATCCCCGATTCGCCCGCCCGTAAATTGCGCGTCCTCACCAACATCTAATTTCAGTCGAAAGCCGGCACGCTCGACGGGATTGGTCCCGTTGGTCCCTTCCTTTTCAAAGACCAATTGAGCCATATTGGGTCTGAAAGAATTGGCATCCCCGTCAAAGATCCGTAAATCATTGGCATTAGCTCCGGAATTTTTGGGAAAGTTGAAATTTTGAGTATAGGACGCCTCCACATACCCATAGAGCTTGAAATCCTCCTTGGTGAGCACCGCCGCCTCACTCACGCTCGCTCCGCCAGCCACCACAAGCAGCGCAAGACCAAGGCTCAACAACCCTCCACGCCTGCGAGCCTTCTGTGAGTGGTGAAAGGTCATTCCAGCTATTAGGTCTCCAATCATGTAGCCCTCCGTGTTTTTGAGGTCTCACCCGCCATCCCACGACCAGGATTTTCCCACGCCACCTTCTCCCGATAATGATCAGCCACGCTTCATTGCCGAGACTCTATTGGGTTTTCCCAAGAACAACGAACGGGCATGGGGTCAAAAGGCAAAAAAAAATCCCCAACCAATTTCTTTGGCTGAGGACTTCATTGTCCGTGTTCTATTGTATGGGAGGTCGACCATGGGACTTCGTTGTCCTTGGCGACCTATTTTGGATTTTTTACCACCCAAGACATCATGTGTCAAGGGAGAGACATCAAAATGAGCCCTAGATCCGTGAAAAAACGGCGCCTCGCAAAAATCCTACAGCTGAATTTTTCTCAAATTCATCAGCCGGGATATGAGAAACATGCCAACGCTCTCCCTTCCGTGCTTGCCAATGCTCCAATCCCTTGAAAGAATAGGCATTCTACTCTGGCTCAGCTCCTTAATTTGCCCGGGGTTGATACAGACCTTCAAGGAACTGACTATTCTCTTTCTCTTTAAGGAGGTCATAGATGGAATCTTTTGGTTTTGAAAAACTTACTCCCTTTCTCGCAGCCAAGTCTGTGGTCATGATGGAAGCCAGCCTGCGGCTTCTCCTCATACTAGTGGTGACCTATGTTGGGATACGTGCCGTCCGGTTCGGCCTGCACAAACTCGAAATCTTTTTACTCAGAATACGGGAAAACGATGATAAGAACCGGGTGGCCGCTGAAAAGCGGGTTAAGACTCTCATCGGCTTGCTTCTCACGATCTGCCTGACATTGGTCTGGGTCATTGCGGTCGTGATGGGGTTGGATCAAATAGGGTTGGACATCACACCCATTATCGCCAGTGCCGGCATCGTAGGACTGGCCGTCGGCTTTGGCGCACAAAATCTGGTCCGGGATGTCATTAACGGCTTTTTTATGATTTTGGAAAACCAGGTTCGGATCGGTGATGTGGCCGTGGTGAATGGAACCGGTGGCTTAGTCGAAGCCATCAGTTTTAGAACCATTACCCTTCGCGACCAGGCAGGAACCGTCCATATTTTTCCGAATGGCACGGTCGCGACCCTTTCCAACATGACGAAAGATTGGTCTGCCTATGTCATGAATATCGGCGTGGCCTACAAAGAGGACACTGACCGCGTGACCGCGATCATGCGAGAGGTCGGAAAAGACTTACAACAAGATGAGCAATTGGGCAGAAAAATCCTGGAACCCATTGAAATACTGGGTGTAGATGCCTTTGGAGAATCGGAAGTCGTGATTAAAGCCCGGATCAAGACACTTCCCATCGAGCAATGGGGAGTCGGGCGGGAATACCGGCGACGCCTGAAAAAAGCCTTCGACCAAAATGGAATTGAAATTCCCTTTCCTCATCGCACGCTCTATATGGGAGAGGCCAGCCCGCCATTTGTCGTCAAAAACATGTTGCCTGCGGCGGAGAGGCCAACGCCTTAATCAGCAGGCATTAGGGACTCGCCTCTTTACGATCTGGCGGAGAGAATGGCGTATTTGGGGAGGGAAAGGCTTTCCAATAGCCTCGCGCCAACAGGCCCCACCCCACAAGAAAACACAGCCCTCCAAAAGGAGTGAGCATCCCCAATCCACGTGCACCCGATAGGGACATGACATACAGGCTTCCTGAAAACAACATGATGCCCAGGAAAAAGGCCCAACCGGCCCATCTGAACTGGCGAAGAGGAACATAGACCAAACCCCAGCCCGCACTAAGCATGCCCAGGGCATGGATCAAATGATACCGCACACCGGTTTCAAAGACCGTCAACATCTGTTCAGAAAGAAATGGCTTGAGTCCATGTGCGCCAAAGGCGCCAATCGCGACACCAAGGAAAGCCATCAGCGCCCCACTCATCAATATTGGCCTTGCCATATTTTTTATCCTTTTATGGTGAACTGGTTGTCGGATAGATTCGTCCCCATTGAATCTTTTGCCAGACTCGCTCATGAGCCCAATATAAAAATATTTTCGTGACCAATTCCGTTAATCCCACCGAGGCGGCAAGAAGGAGTTCTCCAGAAAAAATAAACACCAAAAGGGTGGTATCCAACGTTCCAACTGCCCGCCAACTCACACCCTTCACCACACTACGCCAATGAGTTTCCATAGGTTCCTCTTATCGTTGACCTTGCCGCATGAGGACAGCAAAAAGATTGACTAAGATTGATTATCCGACGACTTTTTTTTCTTCTGCGTTGCACCTGGGACCGGTTGTGTTTTTATATTGGGGACTGCCCCTCCCCCCTGCCGGGGGAATACAAAATCTTCAAGCGTGTAATGATCAAGGACCGATGCTATGGCATTCCGCACATCCAGCATGATGCGCTGAATCGGACACGCCGTCGTTCCCGCATGAGGACAATCCTGGCATTTCTGATACGCCGTCCGACTCACACAGGCAATGGGTGCAAGTGGGCCATCCAGAAGCCGAATAATCTGCCCCAGGGTGACTTCACGGGGCGACTTAATTAAAAACACCCCGCCATGGGCCCCCCGACGACTCCCAATCAGTCCCGCGTTCTTTAACGACAACAAAATCATTTCCAGAAAACCCAATGGAATATTCTGCCGCTCCGCCAGGGATTTTCGTTGCACGAGTCCCTGCCCGAACTCCTGAGTCAGCTCCATCATGGCCCGCAGGGCATACTCGCTTTTTTTAGAAAATCGCATAATACTACATTAAGTTAACTAATATTATGCACATTTACCATAAGATTGTTGCTTGTTTCTAGCCTAACAAAGCCGTGCATGAGGCACGCGTGCGTTCAAGGCCTCGCAGGAAA
>JBATLR010000294.1:0-20249 GCA_049289415.1 Nitrospirales bacterium | reverse complement strand
AAGATCAAAATACAAAAACGCACCCATCCCTGCCAGCAGAATGCACCCGATGAGAATCTTTCCCATCAATGAATTGGGTGCGTCGGTTGGCGTGGTAGACGGATGGGACATGTGAGGCTTCATTATGTGGGTTTTCATGGGAATTCTCCAGTCATGTTTTTGGCAATGAGTGAATTGGCAAACCGGGTATCGCCAATATTCCTAGTGGGTCAAGGCTAGAGATGGTTAACTCTATTCCTCTTTGCCATGAGGTGTCTTTGGCGATATAGAGCTGTAGTCTTGATTTGGTGGAATTTGTTACGAGGAAAATACGAGAGGCGAAGGCGGCAGTTCCGTTCTGGTTTGACGACCGTTCGATTCATCCTCGACACAGGGGGCGATCTTGAAAGTGCAAAGCAATCCTACATGGGCGACAATTTTCCAATAAGCTCCTCAGCAGGATAGGTAAGAATTTCAGCGAGAGTGGGATGGTAATGGGGCATGCGGAGAAGATCGTGGACTGTGCCACGAAAATACATGATGGCAATCAGTTCATGGATGAGTTCAGAGGCTTCGGGTCCGACAATATGGCCACCGAGAATCTCACCGGACTGAGGATGGCAGAGCACTTTGACGTGTCCGTACGTTTCACCCAGGCAGAGAGACTTGCCATGGTCGTTAAAAGGGTAAGAAGCGACAAGATAGGGGAGTTGACGGTCCAGGCATTCCCGTTCGGACAATCCTACGCTGGCCACCTGGGGATCGGTAAAGACGGCCTGGGTCTTAAGTCGGGAATCAAAATGCTTGGGAGATAGATTGGGATGAATGGCGTTCCATCCGGCGATTTCGCCCTCTTCGATGGCGATATGGACAATTTCATACCCGCCGTTGACATCTCCAACCGCAAAAATATGTGGTTGGGATGTTCTCATTTCCTTGTTGACTAAAATGGCATTCGTTTGATGTGCGACCTGAGCCGCCTCCAAATTGAGACCGTCGATATTTGGGCGGCGGCCGAGGGCTTGGAGGATTGAGGTAGCGGTGACCTCTTTCTTCTGTCCTTGATGGAGGAAGTGAATGGTTTTCTGACCTCCGGACTTGCTGATATATTGGATCTGAGTGTTTGTATACATTTTCATGCCTTCAGCCTGAAGGCGTGCTTCAACCGGCCGAACAAGGTCTTCGTCCGAGTCCGAGAGAATGTGGACGCTTCGTTGAATCAGGGTTACCGTGACTCCGATGCGGGAAAAAAATTGGGCGAGTTCCAATGCGACTGGCCCGCCGCCCAGAACAATCATCGATTCAGGAAGGGTTTCCAGTTCTAATGCCTCATCGCTGGTAAGGTATCCTGCTTCTTCTAATCCTGGAATGGGAATGTGCGACACCACAGATCCAGTGGCGATGATGTAGGCCTTCGCGGATAGCCGATGCGGACCGGCTTGGATGGTCGTCGGCGAAACAAAATGTGCATGTTCCTGGTAGAGGGCAAATCGAGGGTGTTGGAGTGCTTGAATGCGATCTTCAGCAAATTCCTTGATTAACCGATTTTTTCGCTCAATGATGGCTGCGAGGTTCACTCGAAGGGTCGTTGAGTGAAGCCCGAATTCCGGAGCTCGACGGATGAGCGCCGCGAGATCGGAGGAGCGGAGAATGGCTTTGGTGGGCATGCATCCTCGTAAGATGCAGAGGCCACCTAACGGACCCTGATCGACAATGCCGACATCGGCTCCTTCCGCTTGAGCGGTGCGAGCGGCTGCATAGCCTGCCGATCCCCCTCCAATAATGATGAGGTCATGAGAATAGGTCATGTGGAAGCCTTGTGCTTATGGATGAATTGAGAAAATCCGCGTGGTCGAATTCCGAGTAAGAATATGTAGCATGAACAGTTTCAAGGAAGAAAGGCCGTTGTCGGAGACGGCCTGCGCTCCGTGTCCTTCGGTGTTGATTGGCGTTATGAAGTGGCTGTGTAGCCAAGTGCCTTCCTCTGATTTCCCTACGAATTAGATCATCCCATGGCACTCCTTTGAATTTAACGGGTATTGATCCGTTTCAGTCTGGAAGCCGTTGAGTCGTTTGACCAAGCTTTGCGGAGTGATCCAGATTTTTTGGAGGCTGCATTTTAATGCAGCACGAGCGCTCGGCATGCCGGACCAACATGAAGAAGCGACTCGGGGCTTCCGACAGGCAGGGGAGTTGGATCCTCAGAGTATGACGATTGTCATTTCCGTCTTGTTTCGGAATCATCTGGGACTGTCCTCGACGCTTGGACGATCCCTACGCGGAAGTTGTGGTTATCAGCAGTCATGCGAGGTGGAAGATGGCGGAGCATGGAGGTGGGCGCTTCCTACAGACCAGGTTTGTTGGAGGACGTCATTTGTTTCTGCCTGATCTCTTCGACTTTTGCGATGAGTGTTTCCACTTGATAGGGTTTTTGAATGAACGCTGCCATGTTCGGATTATCAAATCTTTTCATGGCTTCCTCCTCGGAATATCCACTCGACAGTATCACCGGAATCGTTGCGTTAAGCCCTTGAATATGTGCGAGGAATTGTTGGCCGTCCATATTGGGCATGGTGAGATCTAAGAGCACGACCATAATTTCGTGTTGATGTTGATGGAAGACCTGAATGCCGATTTGTCCATCCGAGGCGACCAAGGTTTGCAATCCCATTTCTTCAAAGATCATCGAACAGGCCACCCGAACGTCTTCTTCGTCATCAACCACCAACACCATGGGTTTTTTTGTCAGTGAGGCATGCTGAGTTGGAATTGAGAAGACCGGCCCCTTCTTTATTGAAGGACTGGGCGTGGTGGCGGGAAACAGTAACGTAAATTCTGTGCCGACATCTGGTTGACTTCGGACGGCAATGGTGGCGGCATGGGCCTGAGCGAGTCCAAGAAGCGCTGCGAGTCCAAGCCCTCGTCCAGGAAGTTTGGTCGAAAAAAACGGGTCGAAAATTTTTGGGATTGTGTCTGAGGTCATTCCGCACCCAGTGTCCTGAATGGTCAGGGCAACACTTCGGTTATCCGGGAGCTCTCCAATCACATACCAACTCTGAAAATTCTCTATTGTAGGCTCCCATTCGAATGTACGGATGGTGATGACCCCATCTCCTTCTCCATAGGCCTCTGATGCGTTTATCATAATATTCATGATGATTTGGCGCAATTGAGCTTGGTCGGCTCGAATGGGGGGAAGGGAGGGGGCAAGATCGTATTCGAACGTGAGTCGTTTTGAAAGGGTTGCCCGGAGGAAAGGGGTCATGTCCTCGAGGAGTTTTGGAAGATTGATGACTTGAAAGTTTAAGCGGGTCTGTCCGGCAAATGCCAACATTTGATTGGCCAATTCCCCACCGCGAAGACCGGCTTTTTCAATGAAGTCCAAGTGTTCTCGAGCCGGAGCGTCAGGAGGAAGAGCGCGAAGGGCCAGGCCGGAGCGGGCTACAATAGTCATCAGCAGATTGTTGAAATCATGAGCGATTCCTCCGGCGAGCACTCCCAGACTTTCCAATTTTTGTGAATATTGCCGTTCGATTTCATGACGGCGTCGTTCGTCTTCGGCCCTTCGCTGTTCTGTCACATCCCTGAGAGAGGCCAAATAGGCGGGTTCTTCATCCCACTCAATAGGGACAACCCGCATTTCTACAGGAGTCGGTTGTCCGGATTCGCTCATGATGTCTATTTCCGTCGTCTGGTTTGCAGAGACCGGGAAACCAAAGGGGGAGCCGGTGAGTTGTTCGGATGTTTTTTGGAAGAGCTGCTCTGCTGCAGGATTGGAATAACGGATCAG
Organism: Nitrospirales bacterium; assembly: GCA_049289415.1. Taxonomy (GTDB): domain Bacteria; phylum Nitrospirota; class Nitrospiria; order Nitrospirales; family UBA8639; genus Nitrospira_E. The sequence continues at coordinate 16,480 of JBATLR010000294.1, read as the reverse complement.
TCCGTCATGTCCGACGACAAGGATTCCATCGCTGGATGATTGCAAAATGATGCTGGCCTGACGTTCAAGAGAGCGTATGCGAGGTATGGTGGTAACCTGCTCGATCGCTTGCTCTATATGATGCCAGAGAAATTTTTCCGTTAGGGTGTTTTTGTTGAAATACTCTTGTGCGCCCAGTCGAATGGCCTGAGCTGCAATTTCCTCGTTACCGTATCCTGTGAGAAAAATGATGGGAGTTTTCGACTGTGAGTGCGGTCCCTGTACTTTCGCCAGGAATTCGAATCCGGTCATATCCGGCAATTGGTCATTCAGAAGCAGACAGTGAGGGGCGGAGATCCTCCAGGCTTCCCATGCCTGGGCTCCTGTTTCCATTTCTTGAATGTCGACGCGAAATGAGGCTGTGCGCCGGATCCATCGAGTATAGGTGGATCGGTCACTTGCGCTATCATCGACGATAAAAATTCGGAGAGTGGTGAGTTGAGGTTTTTCAACACGGCTTGGCATGGTTGACGGCGATCCCATGAATGAAAGTGAAACGACTGAGAATGAGAGAGAATGCAAAAATGCATTCGTCAATCAATAGCAAGGCCCTCCATCACCGCGAAATTTTTAAATTGGGGTTCTTTGCCCGGTTTCGGGTGGACGCCTAATGTACACCGGTATTTTTTTAACTTTACCATGGCTTTAAAACGGGTAATGGTTTTCAAGAGGTTTCACAATATAACTCTTGGCCTCTTCCTAATTCTAGGCTTTGAACTCGTATTCATCCGGTGAGTTGGGCTGCATGGTGACCATAATCCTGTCTAGGGGAATCTTTCCGCCAGGGCGTTTGAGGATTTTGTTCACAATGGTGAGTCGGGGACCGTCCCCGGCTCCGAATTTATTACAGCCGTGCAATTGCTCCAATATCCGAAATATGTCGTGCTGATGGTTCTGAGTAATACTGATGTCATGATCCCAATATGGGTTGCCACGGTCACGAAAATGTAGAGCGCTCCGTGCCGACGCTGAGCGGTGTCTTAAGCATTAGAAGGCCAAGGCCCCTCTTGTCACGTCGGCCCTCAATCAGGACCGGTAGGAAAATCTTTATGAAAACAAGAGAATTGAATGAACTGCATTCAATATAACGGTGTCTCATTCTTGAGGAAAGAATCTATTTTGTAAAAATATCATGAAAAGTGGTGAGGAGAGGATGGGGTTGAATAGGAATGCCAAGAACAAAATTAATAGACAACAACCGATTGGGAAATTCAGAGTGAAGAGTGAGAACGGAATGCAAGAGAAAAGATGACCGAAGCTTAAGCCTAGAGAGAGAAGGTGTGAGCCAACCGTCCTTATGCCATGTGCACCATGTGCTGGGTGCTTTCATTGGCGGGGAGTGGCGGCGCGATCCAATACCCTTGCATCGCATCGCATCCATATTCTTCCAGAAAATCGACTTGTTCTTGCGATTCCACTCCTTCGGCAATGACTTGTAGCCCAAGGGCTTTGGCTAGAGAAATGACGGCCATGACGATAGCGGCATCGTTAGTACTGTGTGGGAGATTTTGAATGAGGCTTTGGTCAAGTTTGATGCCGTCTATGGGAAATGACTTCAGGTATCGCAGTGAAGCATAACCTGCTCCAAAATCATCAATGTACAGGTGGATGCCCATTGCCTTGAGTTCACGGAGGGTCTGAATGGTTTCTTCTGTTTCATGAATCAGAAACGTCTCCGTCAGTTCCAGTTTGAGATTTTCCGGATCTAGATGGGAATGCTTGAGGATATCTTGCATGAGTGCGGGGAGATTTCCCTGATGAATTTGTCTGGCTGAGAGGTTTACGGCGACATGAGGAGCCGGAAATCCCTGCTTTTCCCAGTATTTGGCTTGTTTGCTGGCTGTACGTAAAACCCACTCGCCTATGGGAATGATCATGCCATTTTCCTCGGCTTGAGGAATGAAATGATTCGGCCCAATGAGGCCTTGGTAGGGGTGATGCCAGCGCAATAAAGCTTCCATGCCAATGACTTGCTTGGTGCAAAGATTCATTTGTGGTTGATAATGGAGGAGAAATTCTTCTTTGGCCAAAGCTCGACTGAGTTCCATCTCAAGCGTGGAGCCATCGAGGCCAGCTGTTTTCATGCCGGCGGTATAAAATTGATGGGTATTGCCTCCCTGTGCTTTGGCTCGATACATCGCGGCATCGGCATGAGATAAAAGTTCCTGGGGATTGGCGCTATCCCAAGGGTAGATGGTGATTCCGATGCTTCCGGTTACATGCAGTTGGTGCTGCTTGATGATAACGGGCTGAGCCAGTAGGTGAAGAATACGTTGTGCAACAGAGGCCACATCCTCAATCGACACAATTTGTTCCAGCAGGACGGCAAATTCATCTCCTCCTAATCGGACACCTGTGTCAATTTCTCTGATACATTTTTTGATCCGTGCAGCCACGGTTTTGAGTAAGGAATCCCCACAATCATGGCCGAGGCTGTCATTGATGTCTTTGAAATGGTCCAGATCCAAAAACATCAGAGCGATTGCCGTGTCGTTCCGATGACAGCGAGCCACCGCACAATTTAACCGTTCATAGAAAAGACCTCGGTTTGCGAGTCCTGTCAGATGGTCGTAATGAGCCAACTGGGTAATGCGTTGGGTGGCCCTCTGGCGTTCCATGGCATAGCGAATGGCCCGGCAGAGAGTCGAGCTGCTGGTCTGGCCTTTGATTAAATAGTCCTGGACTCCACTTTTCACGGCTTGAATCGCCTGGTCTTCTTCCTCCACGCCACTCAAAATCAGAATCGGGGCATCAGGGCAAAACTGCAGGAATTGTGGGATGGATTCAAATGATTTGCCGTCCGGAAGATGCGAGTCCAGAATAATGGCTTGAAACTGATTTTGTTGAATGAGGTCGAGAGCGTCGCTGAGAGAACGACTATGCTTTAAGGTAAATTGGTTTTGGAGTCCTTCTTTCAGCATATTTTTAATAACCAACGCTTCTTTTGGGTTATCTTCAACCAACAAAAGTGAAATCATGATTGCGGCGTTCTCCCCATTTCAGGTCGTTCCTGTGTCCAGAGAATTTTTAGATTCGAGAAGGCGGTCCTAGTTTATCTTGTCGGATATAACAGTATTTTCTTGATAGTTTCTGTATATTTTGTCCATTTTAGTGACCTAGTCCCATAAACCGCTTGCCTGACAAGAAAGAGCAAATAAATTAATAAAAACAAGCGTTTAGTGCTGCTTTGATGGCAGCAACTTTCGATAAATTTTTCCGACAGATAATAAGTACTCTGAATTAGGTTATTTTATTGTTTACTTAGAAAATTTAACTTTACTTTAAAGTCTAAATTTTTATATAGTGTTATCAAATTGCGCCTTGTGTTTTTACTTTCGATTTTTTTAACAATAGGTCTTTTTCCTGGTTTCGCCTCAAAGAGGAGATGCCGTACTTAGTCTATAGACTGAGGTGCGATTCCTCTCTAAATCTTTTTAAAAGATAGCACCCATTCTGCATCCTAATGTGGTCCGTTGAGAAAAATGACGAGAGAAGAGCGATAGGTTTCTCCTAATGAGAGGAATGCCCATTGGTTCAGTACGAAAAGTGTTATGATTTGGGTTAAGCTATTAATTTTGAAGGAGCTATGTTAATGGGGAAGACAGTGTCATTGCCGGAGGTGATTCAGCGATTAATTGAGATTGGCAAGCCCAAAGGGCATGTCACCATAAAAGACTTAACGCATATTCTTCCTGCCGATCAGATTACCTCTGATCAATTACATACCATTTTAAGTGAATTGCACGAAGTCAATCTTCAAGTGATCGATCCTTCAAAGCGGACGGCCTCGCAGTTGGCAGCTTTAAAAAAGAACGCGGGGCAGGAGGATTCAGATGATTCCGATGAGGAAACGGATTCTTCCCTGGATATTGACTTGACCCCGGGTGAGCCTACCCGTATCGATGATCCGGTCCGGTTGTATTTAAAAGAAATGGGGCGGGTGCCATTGCTCACCCGTGAAGGCGAAATTGAACTTGCGAAACACATCGAAGAAGGCAAGCGTGAGTTGGCATGTGCGGTCTATGGCATGCCGCTGAATATCCATTACCTGGAATCACTCCACGACCAATTGAAACTTGAGGAGATCCGTGTTCGAGATATCGTGCTCCTACAGGAGACCCTGGAGGAAGAGGAAGTTGAAGAAGAAACTATAGCCAGTGAACAGGAGGATGAGGAGCTCCGATTTCGAACGCTAGAGAGTCTGGCAACGGTTCGAAAGCTTGGGCGTGCGTTGCTTGCCCTTTACACCCAAAATAGGGACGGGCAAACGACGAAAAATACAAAGGCACAACTTGAGAAGCGCCGGATTGGCCTGGCCGATCAATTTGTGGATCAAATCGAAGCTCTTAATCTGCATCAGCGGGTTAAAGATCAAATGCTTAGGCGTGTTAAAGACGTTGGTCAGGAAATTCGATCAGTTGAAATGATGACTGCCCGTCATACGAAAAGGCTTGGGCTTGCTGGGCAGGACGGTATTCAGGTGATTGGGAAAAAACCACGTGCGACCACAAAAGGGAGTTCCCTGAGGCGCAAACAACAATTGACTCCGGAAGAAATTGAAAAATTAAAACAAGAAGTTGAAGCGGGGAAAGCTACGCTCTTGCGCCTCCAGGACGAGGTGCTGGGTATGCCGATGGAAGAATTTACGGCTGCTCTGAATATTCTGGAGACCGCTGAGGAAAAGGTGAAGCGAGGGAAAGCCCAATTGATTGAGGCTAATTTGCGACTGGTCGTCAGTATTGCACGAAAATATACGAATCGAGGCTTGCAGTTTATCGATTTGATCCAAGAAGGCAATATTGGATTAATGCGGGCTGTCGATAAGTTTGAATATCAGCGTGGCTATAAATTCAGCACCTATGCAACGTGGTGGATTCGACAGGGTGTAACCCGTGCCATTGCCGATCAGGCCCGTACCATTCGTATCCCGGTACATATGATTGAGGCCAATACCAAATTAGCACGGACGGCAAGGCAGTTGGTGCAACAATTAGGCCGTGAACCTACCCCAGAGGAAATTGCCGAACGGATGGGTTTAACTCCTGAAAAGGTCCGCATGATGTTGGATATTTCCAAGGGAACCATTTCTCTTGAAACGCCGATCGGCGAAAAAGAGGATAGCCAGTTAGGGGACTTGATTGAAGATAAAAATGCAGTTTCTCCCATGGATGCGGCAAACCGGTATGACCTGCAACGTCAAATTGCGAATGCCTTGGGCGTGCTGACCCCTCGCGAAGAGACCGTGATCCGTAAGCGGTTTGGGATCGGTGATAGTACCGACCATACTTTGGAAGAAATTGGCCAGGATTTTGACGTGACTCGTGAGCGGATTCGCCAGATTGAGGCCAAAGCCCTAAAGAAACTTCGTCACCCGAGTTGCAGTCACAAACTTCGGAGTTTGGTGGATCATCTCTAATCTGAGTATATTTAGATGGATAAGGCCCCGTCATGGATATGACGGGACCTTTTTTTTGCCCTATCCTTTATTCTCTATTCACTCATTTTGTGTTCCCCTTCTCCGTCCGGGTATGTAGATGATATGCTTTTCCTAAGATGCGAATTTTAGTCGTGGAAGATGAACCAAAGGTGGCTTCTTTTATCCGGCGTGCGCTGGAAGAGGAAAGTTATGCGGTCGATGTATGCGCAGATGGACCAGGAGGGTTGGATTGGGCTCAAGCCGTAAATTATGACTTGATTGTTTTGGATTTAATGTTGCCGGGTTTGCCTGGATTAGAAGTGCTTAAACGTGCTCGAGCTGCAGGTGTCAAAGCTCCGGTACTTATTTTAACGGCACGCTCAGAAGTGGACCAACGGGTTAAGGGGCTAGATGCGGGGGCTGACGATTATTTAACGAAACCCTTTGCGATCGAAGAATTGCTCGCCAGAGCTCGAGCCCTCCTTCGTCGAGCTGGAGGGGCACCAACCGGAATTCTTCAGGTGGATGATGTGATATTAAATCCTGTTACTCGGGAGGTGACTCGTGCCGGCCAACGTCTTGAGTTCACAACTAAAGAATATGCGCTCTTAGAGTATTTAATGCGAAATGCGGGTCGGGTGTTAACGCGATCCATGATTACGGAACATGTGTGGGACTTGGATTTTGATACGTTTACGAATGTGATTGATGTGTATATTAGCTACTTGCGAAACAAAATCGATAAAGGACGAGAACGAAGTTTAATCCAAACGGTTAGGGGGAGCGGATATATGATGAGGTTGGATGGGTGAAAACGACCTCGATTCGAGTTCGATTAACGTTGTGGTATGGATCTGCGTTAGCTTTAATTCTGGTTCTTTTTGCCGTGGCTTTATATTTGGTGATGTCCCGCGCACTTCGGGAACAGGTGGATGCCTCGTTGGATGAGGCTGCCGCTGTGGCGATTCGAACGTTGGGAGAGCATCGGTTTGGCCCGTTCTTGATTTTTGAGGATTTATCTCAGGACTTTCCTGAAATTGCGCTTTTGGATAAGTTTTTTCAAATTTTTGGGCCGGCGGGGCAAGTGACGATTCAATCGGCTAATATTCAAAGCCGAGAAATACCATTGAGTCAGACATCGTTCCGCGCCTCTCTTGATGGAAAATCAACGTTTGAATCCGTCCAATTTGAAAAAGGGGTGCCACTGCGCTTGCTGTCGGTTCCTATTCGTCAAGATGATCAATTGGTGAATATTTTACGCGTGGGGACATCCCTCTATCCTACAGAACGAATGCTGCATCGGCTCTTAGCCGGTCTCTATATCGCCTCTCCTTTGGCCTTGCTTGTGTCTTTGGTCGGAGGGTGGTTTTTGGCAGGACGGGCGTTGCGTCCGGTTCATGCCATTACGCAAGCGGCCCAACGTATCGCGGCTGGGGATTGGACCCAACGAATTCAAACTCCACATTCCAACGATGAAATTGGACAATTAGCCTCGACCTTTAATGACATGATTGGACGTTTGGAAGTGTCGTTTCGGCAAATCCGGCAGTTTAGTGCGGATGCGTCCCATGAACTTCGGACACCTTTAACCATTACAAAAGGGGAGACTGAGCTGGCGTTACGGCGACCGCGGCAAGCAGAAGATTATCGGGTGGTGCTGGAAAGTAATTTGGAGGAGATCGACCGCATGAGCCGGATTGTGGATGAGCTCTTGTTTTTATCACGAGCCGATCTTGGCGAAATTAAGCTCAAGATGTTTCCAGTTCAGTTGGACGATTTAGTGCGAGAAATCCAGCAACAGGCCTTGGTATTGGGCCAAGAACGGAATATTCACACGGTGCTCGAAGCCATTGAGCCCGTCGTTGTCCAGGGGGACGATCTGCGTTTGCGGGAATTACTGCTAAATCTGGTCGATAATGCGGTGAAATATTCTCAAGAAGGACAAACGGTGGAGCTCTCTTTGCTAGTTGCCGGAAACAAGGGAAAGCTGGTGGTTCGAGACCACGGTATTGGGCTTGCCCCTGAGGATCATGGCAGAATTTTTGATCGGTTCTACCGGACGGATGAAGCGCGTGCTCATGCGGCAAAAGGGACAGGATTGGGTTTGGCGATTTGTAAGTGGATTGTGGAAGTTCATCACGGGACCATTGAGGTTCAAAGTGTTGTTCATGGTGGTTCCTGTTTTACGGTTTTCCTGCCTTTGGCTCCCTCCGCAGCGAAAGTGTAAGACACAAACACTTCTCGCTCTATTAAAAAGTTTTAATTTTCCCCTAATTTCCCCTTCATCTCTGGATGGTACACATATCCCTGTACTGAGCAAATCTTAAGGGAGGCGACTCTTGACCAGGCATGACAGAAATTGAGTTGGTGGTTGCATTGAATGTCAACGTCTGGATCCTTTCGCATCCTGGTTGGTCTGTCTAGACAAATTCATGTACCGGCCAAGTCTAGTTGGCTCTAACCCTGTAATGTTTGGAAGGGGGAATTCATGATCACACTTCAGACGGCTTCACAATTCAGCGAAACACAGAAAAATCACTCATCGTCTTTGCATAAGGGTCGATCTAAGAAGCGGGCTCCAGTAAGTTATCGAAATTCCATAAACCAAGTGGATATGGATCAGGATCAGGAGGAGAGTTCAAAATCCATTGCTGAACCAGGATCGGTAAATTTAGAATCCATGTATTTTCGAGGGTTTCGTTCGCGCCCGCTTCTGAATGCTCAGGAGGAGTTAGCGCTTGCCACTCAACTGTATCAGGGAACCGGCGATCTTCGCTCATTGTTACAGGAGGCTCTAGAACTCTCCAAAGGGCTGAGTCCTCAGCTTGAGGTTAAGGCATTTCAAGAAGAATTGACGAAATTCAAAGAGCTAAATGGATATTCAGCTCCTGTGGTGGACAACATCCTGGAGTGTTTGTCTAACGTCGAGTCTCTCTCGGCGATGTATGGCAAGGCAGGTCAAAAGCTCAGTCTGCGGTTTGGAGAAATTCGTCGTTCGATTGGTGAAGTCCGGGTAGATATCGAAGAACCAAAAGATGCCTTAGTGCAACGAAATCTTCGTCTGGTAGTCGATGTCGCGAAACGATACTTAGGGCGAGGGATGAATTTTCTGGACCTTGTGCAAGAAGGGAATATTGGACTGATGAAAGCGGCAGAACGCTTTGACTACACCCGTGGGTTTAAATTCAGTACGTATGCCACGTGGTGGATTCGCCAGGGTATTTCGCGAGCGGTTGCCGATCAAAGCCGGACCATTCGTGTGCCGGTTCATACGAATGAGGCATCCACCAAAATCGCCAAAACTGCGCAGCGTCTCGCGCAGCAATATAATCGAGAACCCACCTTTGAGGAAATTGGACAACATCTGGAGATGCCCGGCGATAGGGTGAAAGAAACCATTGAAGCGTTTCAGGAGCCGATATCGTTAGATGCTCCATCTGTCGATGGAGAGACTGAATTGGGAGAATTAATTCCTGACCTGGCGTGCCAATCTCCGGACGAAGAAGTGTCCCGGAAATCAAATGCGCAATGGTTGAATCAGATTTTTCAGGTTTTGACTGCTCGCGAGCAACAAGTCATTCGTTTGCGCTTTGGCATTGGAGTGGATGAAGCTTGGACTTTAGAGCAGGTGGGGCGGTCCATGTCCGTGACTCGTGAACGGATTCGTCAAATCGAGGTTGTGGCATTAAAAAAGCTCAAAGAGTCCCATGTCAAGGCCATGCTGGCTGAAATTCAGTGAGTTGTTTTGGTTGCGAAGTCAAAATTGTACAGGATACAGTTAACCATGCTAATAGATTGACGTAGAGGTTCAAAGAGTGGAGGGTTTTGAAAGGCAGGAATCTTAAGGTTCCTGCTTTTCTTTTTGCGCGTGAGGTTTTCTCCTAATGGGTTCTCAAGAGTATTTAAAGTATGGCATCATTTCGCGGGGAAATATTCAAGGCAGTGAAGGTTGACGGCGTTAGGCTTAGGGATAGGTATCAGCAGTGGCTCGGGGTTTTGGGAATATTCCCTGACCGAGGCGCAAAGGAAGAAAAACAGACTCGTTTTTGACCGGAACCAGAATGCCAATTGTGATTACTTCCCATCTTTGCATTCCTGATTCTGATGTGCGATTTTCGGCTGCTCGAAGCACCGGTCCTGGTGGTCAGCATGTCAATAAGGTGAATAGTCGGGTCATTTTAGAGTTTGATGTCAAGCATACTACCGTTCTGAGTTCCTATCAAAAACGAAGAATTGCCGAAATGGTTGGACAACGGATGAATCAAGAAGGGGTTCTGAGGCTGCAGGCTCAACGGCATCGCACCCAGTCGGCCAATCGGGCTGATTTATTGGAGAAGTTTGTGAAAATTCTGCAGGACGCCTTGCGTCCTGAAAAACCCCGGGTTGCGACCCGAGTGCCGCACCGAGTGCGTGAGAAGCGTTTGGAAGAGAAAAAAATTCGTACTCGCGTGAAGCGGGTACGACAAAACCCCAAAAATTTTGACGAAACATAACGATTTGAAAATTTTGACGATAGGGGAAATTCATGACGATGCGTCCCTCCCAGTCCAGGCCTTTGATGCCCACACCACCCCGTGCTAAACGGGTCCCGCACCGGCTAGAACATCATGGTCACGTCCGAACCGACGAGTATTATTGGCTCAGAGATCGTGAGAACCCTGAAGTCTTGGCCTATTTACAAGCTGAAAATGAGTATGCCGCCACGTGGAGGAGCCATACCAGGGATTTGGAGCAGACCCTATTTGAAGAAATTTGTGGCCGCATTCAACCAACGGATTTATCTGTTCCGTTTCGGCTTGGAGATTTTTGGTATTACATTCGATATGAAGAGGGAAAGGAGTATGCCCTCTACTGCCGGAAAGAGAAATCCTTAACGAATCCCGAATCCATCATGGTCGATGGCAACGAATTGGCTCGGGGGCATTATTATTTTTCTTTGGGGAATTGGGCGGTAAGTCCTGGCCAAGATATCCTGGCCTATGCCATTGATACCCAAGGGCGGCGTATATTTACCATCGGCTTTAAAAATCTGACAACGGGCGAGACAATTGATGAATGCATTCCTTTGGTGACCGGGAATATGGAGTGGGGAAATGACAATCGTACACTCATTTATTCCAGACAGGATCCTGAAACGTTGCGATCAAACCAGATCTTTCGTCATCGGTTGGGGACGGATCCGGAGCTGGATACGTTGGTCTATGAAGAAACAGATGAGACCTTTTCGGTTTCTATCGAAAAAACAAAATCCAAACGGTATCTGATGATTGGATCGCATCAGTCCATCACGAGTGAGTACCGGTATGTGAATGCCGAACATCCGGAAAGCGATTTTCAAATATTCCATGCGCGGAAACGCGGACATGAATACGATGTGGATCATCTTGGCGATCATTTCTTTATTCGAACCAATGATGAGGCCAAAAATTTTCGTTTGATGCGGACTGAAACAAATAAGACGAACCTCGCACAGTGGGAAGAAGTTATTCCTCATCGCCCGGAAGTATTTTTGGAAGGATTCGAGCTGTTTGAGAATTTCCTGGTGCTAGAAGAACGAAGACTGGGGCTCATCCACCTTCGAATGATTCGGACCACGGATGCCTCTGAGCATGAACTGGATTTTGGAGAGCCGGCTTACCTGGTAACCTTGGGGGATAATTGGGAAGCCGATACTTCCTATCTACGGTATGGCTATACCTCGATGACCACCCCCATGACCATCTATGATTATCACATGGAAACACGGGAAAAAATTCTTCTCAAACAAGAGCCCGTCCTCGGGAATTTTCACATCAGCCACTACCAGACGGAACGTCTTTTCGCTCCAGCATCAGATGGTATCTCCATTCCTATATCCCTGGTCTACCGAAAAGGTTTTGTTCCGAATGGCACGCATCCCCTGTTATTGTATGGCTATGGTTCCTATGGTGCGAGTATGGATGCAAGTTTTAGCTCCCCCCGTCTCAGTTTGCTGGATCGTGGGTTTGTCTATGCGTTAGCCCACATTCGGGGTGGGGAGGAATTGGGCCGACAATGGTATGAAAACGGTAAGCTATTATACAAGAAGAATACCTTCACGGATTTTATCGCCTGTGCCGAATTTCTTATTCAGCAGCGGTACGCCGCACCTCAGAAATTATTCGCTCTCGGGGGAAGCGCTGGTGGGTTGTTGATGGGAGCGATTATGAATATGCGGCCTGATTTGTTTCATGGTGTGGTGGCCCAGGTTCCTTTTGTAGATGTGGTGACCACGATGTTAGATCCCAATATCCCACTGACGACCGGAGAATATGATGAATGGGGGGATCCCAACCAACAACAGTATTATGAGTACATGCTTTCCTATTCGCCTTACGATAATCTTCAACCCCGGTCGTATCCTCACCTTTTGGTGACTTCAGGTTTGCACGACTCACAAGTGCAATTCTGGGAGCCGACAAAATGGGTTGCTAAACTGCGTGCTTTGAAGACCGATAATCAACGTCTTTTGCTCAGAACTAATATGGATGCAGGTCATAGCGGAGCCTCAGGCCGGTTTAAACGTTATGAGGAAACCGCGATGATCTATGCATTTTTATTGGATCTCGCCGGTTCCCTTGACCTGTGAGGTCCCCACCTTTTTTCAGGAATCTCATTAACCTTCAGATTCTTCTGAAGCCCCAGACAGCATTTCCCCTCCCAGTGAGTCAAAGCGAGCGTCAGGAGCATACCAGTGTTGGGTTTTCTGCCCTGATGGGAACTGTCCTCTTTTCATTCGAGATGCGGCGCTATCTGTGAAGGGCTCTTGCGCCTCTGGCAGGAATGGAGAAAACCTCGATGCTAGGCTCTTGCCAGATCACACAAGATTCTCTACATTCCTAGGCATGACCCCCAGACGATTCCGGGCCAAGGTTCTTCGCGTTCGGCATTTGACTCAAGATGTTCGAGAATTGATCTTGGAGTTAGTGGATACCCAGACCTTAGAGTTTCTCCCGGGCCAATCAATTTCCGTGACCATCCCTGATGGAGCGTCGGGCCTCTCATATCTGAGATACTATTCGCTGGCTTCACTTCCCAGTTCCTCTCATCAGCTCGTACTACTCTTTAATGCCGGAGAAAAAGGAAAGGGCGCGACGTTTGCGTTGGAGCATTCGGTAGGTGAAGAACTTGACTGTTCCGGTCCTTTCGGTTCATTTCACCTTCATGAGGACCCTGAACGAGATCTGTTATTTGTTGGGACGGGAACCGGCATTGCACCCCTATGGTCTATGCTGTCCAGTCTCTTTGAGCAATCTTGTTCTCAGCCCGTGACCTTGCTGTGGGGACTTCGGAGTGAGTCGGATATCTACTATTTGGACGAGTTGCAAAAGTGGGCCGATTGCTATAAAAATTTTTCTTATATCTTGACTCTGTCTCAACCTTCTCATCATTGGAGGGGGAAAAGAGGACGCGTGACGCACTTGCTCCAGGAGTTTCCGCATGTGGATCATCTGGCGGTGTATGTCTGTGGCAATCGAAAAATGGTTGCGGAGGTCACCAGCCTTCTTCAGTGCAAGGGGATGTGTCCTGTCTATCGAGAACGCCATCATGACGGAAAATAGGGTGTTGGTTTCCAATTGACATATTTGTCCCTTTACCTTTCCGGGGTGGGGCTCGCGTTCTTTATTTATGCCCGTCCTTCATGTGCTAGGTGATGGCTCTCGGGTGGAATTGGTTGAACGATAGATGGAATGCAAGATGAGATGAGTGTTCTGGAGCAGAAATGTGAGCACTCAGGGGAACACGATGGGCTTACGGCCGATCTTGGTATTTATCTCCACGTTCCTTTTTGTAAGAAACGATGTCATTTTTGTGCCTTTTATCTTGTCCTCCATGACCAGCAACGGGTGGAACAATTCTTACAGGCCATTGAACGAGAAATCGCGCTGTATGTGAGCCAACCCGGAATGCGTGAGCGAACCGTGTCTACGGTGTATATCGGGGGGGGGACTCCCACAGTCTTACATCCTGGACAGTTGGCCACAATCTTGTCCAACATCAGGTCCAAGTTTTCATTCTCGGAACAGTGTGAAATTACCGTCGAAGCGACACCGGAATCTCTCACGGATCAGTATGCCGATTTTCTTCAGCAGGCGGGCGTGACCCGTGTGAGTATAGGAGTCCAATCCTTTGATCAGCAGGAACGGACGATGTTGGGACTTTCAGGAACCATGGCGGAAGCCATATCCGGCGTACAGATAGCGAAACAGGCCGGATTCGCCAATATCAATCTTGACCTCATCTACGGGATCCCGAGCCAAACAGTACAGTCATGGGAAATGACTCTGACCCAGGCTCTGGAGCTGGATCCTTCTCATTTGTCCTTGTATGCCCTTTCACTTGAAAAAGGGACTCGATTTTATACGGAATTCCGGCGCGGGCTATTTGAGGTGATGGACCCGGATCATGAGGCGTGTTTTCTGCAGCAGGCTGAAACCCAACTGGAGCCGCTGCAGTTGTCTCGATACGAACTTTCAAATTGGGCGAAGCCAGGGTGTGCCTGTCAACATAACCTTCGGTATTGGAGGGGATTGGAGTATTTGGGATTAGGCCCGAGTGCCCAATCGTATGTCTCAGAAAGCCGCTATGGCAATGTGTCCAGTATCGAACATTATTCGAAGCGCCTGGGGGCCGGGCAGTTGCCCATTGCCAACAGAGAACTGCTGTCACGGGCTCAGCAAGATAAAGAACGTATTATTTTCGGATTGCGTCTGCTTGAGGGTGTGCCAATTGATTGGATTCAACAGGCATCTCAAGACGAAGTCTGGGCAACATCTTTTGAAGCATTGGTGAAAGAGGATTATCTTTTTCAGACGGACACAGGTGTGCAATTAACGCAAAAGGGACGGCGATTCGCTGACACGGTTGGAATGCGGTTATTGTAAAATGTAGTGGAATTTGAATGAAATCTTGAACTGAGATTTCGGGATTCTTGAAAAAATGCCTCTTATTAAGGCGTTTTGCTGAGAGGAGCGTAGATGGCGGATTTGGTCAGGTTATAAACATATTTATGCAGAGATCTTCCACAGCTTTTGTGGATAAAATACCCTCTTGAATTTTTTAACTTGTAATGAATTGAACGTTTGTTTGTATGTAAATTCATAGCCCATTTGTGGCGAGAATAATATTAAAGATGATAAAAAAAACAAATAGTTATGCGATTGTAAGGTGAAATCAAACGCCAGAGATCACTTTAGAAGTATTGTATGTTGGGGTTGAATAAATGGTGTTTTTCCACAGGATATGGGGATAAAGGTAATTTGTTCGAATTTTTTCTGTGAAATTGTACCGGGGAGGATAAATAGAGCCAGGCATGTTGCATGGGATGAAAAAATTGAGCAGTATGCTCTCATCCATGGCCTCGAATGCCGGATAGGTGCAAAAAATGCTTAAAAATGATGTTTTAGAATGGAATATTCCTCTTTATTCTGGTGTGCCGTCGTTAATCCCATGAACCCAATTTCTCCTATCCCCCTCGTTTCCGGATCAGAAAAATTGAACCGATCTGTTTCAACACATCGTTTATCCAAAAGCCGCTTTCTGGCGGGCTTGCAATGTGCCAAGCGGTTGTACTTGGAAATCCATTCGCCAGAATTAGCCACACCGCCTGCGCCGGATCGCCGGGCCATCATGGATATGGGTACCGACGTTGGAGTCGTTGCCCGTCAATGTTTTCCTCATGGTGTTCTGGTTGAACATACACACCGTCAAATTCCTGCAGCGCTCCTTCGCACCAGTGAGCTCGTGAAGGATTTAGGCATTCCGTCCATCTTTGAAGGGGCGTTTGTCTGGCAAGGCATTTTGGTTCGGGTTGACGTCTTAGAACGAATTGATGCCACGCGCTGGCGATTGATTGAAGTGAAGGCGACATCGAAGGTGAAAGCCACGCATCTAGACGATCTGGCCATTCAAGCTGCAGTCCTGGAGGGCGCTGGCATTGAAGTCAGCGGGTGTTTTTTGATGCATCTGAATACTCAGTATTCTTTTCTTGGCGGAGACCTGAATTTAGAGGAAATGTTTGTGTTGGAAAATAAGACCGAGGAAGTGGAAGCGCGTCGGCCATTGATTCAGGCACAGCTTGAAGATATGTGGATGACATTGGAACAGGCGACGCCACCTCCCATTGTCCCTGATAGCCATTGCCATCAGCCGTATGAATGCCCCTTTTGGAACCATTGTACGAAAGAGAAGTCTCAACGTTGGGTGTTTCATCTCCCCGGCAGTTCGAAATTGCAAACCCTCCTCCTGGAGGAGGGGATTGAAACCATTGATGAGATTCCCGACCATATTCAGTTGTCTGCAACTCAGCAACGAGTGAAGGATAATGTGGAATGGATCTCACCTCTGCTTCGGCCTCGGCTGCAATCGGTCAGGTTCCCGGTTCATCATTTGGATTTTGAGACTTTTATGCCGGCGATCCCGGCCTTTCCCCATACTCGTCCGTATCGTCCGATTCCTTTTCAGTGGTCTAACCATATTGAATATCCTGATGGCACAGTTGTCCATCATCATTATCTGTGCACAGATGGCCGGGACCCTCGCGAAGAAGTGGCCTTGAGTCTGTTGGAAAGCGTAGGAGATGCCGGGACCATTTGTGTTTATTCGGAGTATGAACGATTTCTGCTTTTCGCGCTGGGTGATGTGCTGCCTCAGCTGAAGCCTGTCCTCTCGAAGGTGGTTCGCCGGTTGTGGGATCTCCTTTCGGTCATCCAGGAACATTATTATCATCCGGACTTTCACGGATCCTACTCCATTAAAACCGTCTTGCCAGCTTTGGTGCCTGCCTTGGCTTACGATGATTTAACGATTCAAAATGGGGCGGTGGCTGCCGTCATGTACCAGAAAATGGTCTTTCATGAAACGGACTTAATGGAGCGTGCTCATATTGCCCAGGCTTTACATGAATATTGTGGCAGGGACACATGGGCAATGGTTGAGCTGAGACGGGTCCTTCTGGATCGTGCAGGAGGTCACCTGACTTAGGAAGTGCGTCAAATTCCGTTGACC
>JBATLR010000293.1:0-32785 GCA_049289415.1 Nitrospirales bacterium | reverse complement strand
GTCACCTGTCCTTGAGGAATCTGAAATCGAACCCGATCCTGTACATAGGTCCACAGTCTGGGCAATTGGTAATCTTCAAAAACCAAGTGGCCCTCGGACTGAAACGGCTCCAGTGTCACCGTCCCTTCCCAGGTGATTTTCTCACCTGCACTGCGTTCAGCTGAGAGGGCATAGGAATTCGCCTGACCTTTTTGCGTACTAAACTGTTCCAACGTGAAATTGATTGGCACGAAATGCGCCACAAATGGAGTCGGGCGGGAATAATCCCGAAATTCCAACATTCCCTGTTGAATGGAAAGTTGTTCGATTAGAATCGATGGCAATTCTGCTGATTCTTGGGCTGGGTTTTCATCAGATAGAGCCTCGGGAGGGACATCCTGAGAATCGGAGGAAGAGCCTAATTGCGCGAGATTCAAGGACCCATCGGCGCGAACCCACGCCAATCCATACGGCAGCCCCAACCGAATTTCCGCAAACGTATAGGCTCGCTTCACCAGGGAAGCGGCCGGTTCAAAATTAATGGACAGTTCACCAAACCCGAATATCGGAGAACCATCCGGTTCCTGAACATCAAACCCTTTTATCTGCAGCTTAAACAGAAAGGGATTAAACCGGACTTCCTGAATGGCCACCGGCCGACCGAGTTGCTCCGAAAGACTGGGAGGAACCTTCGTGGCAATCACCCAGGGAATCACTAGGTAACCCACGAGAGTATAGATTAGGAGCAATCCAAGAAGAATACACAGAAGAATTTTGCCATTTTTTTTCATGATTTGGGGTTTATACTCATGAAAGAAAACGAAACAGAGAAGATACGATCAATGAAACCCGGTTAAAATTTGACGCGAGCCACTCAAGATAAACTCAATTGGCTGCATGTTTCGTTTTATGATAACGGCCTGATTCTTTGAGAGCTAGTCTGATCCATGCTGTCTTGTCACTCCTCCTCAATCCCTGCCACCCCAAATCGATTTTGATATAGGTCCTGCGCGGTCATCTACGGGGATTACACAAAGCTCATGAATCCAAAAGATTTCAGGTGGATACCATCCCGGTTTTGCCCAACCAAAAGGTTTCACTTAACTTGACATGCCTGATGTTTGTTCACTATTGTCTTGGGTTTGCTTAAAATGGTGTATTTTCCATTGGATCCCTTTTCATGTTTACCACGCTGACAGAGAAAATCGAAAAAGTTTTCAAACAGTTACGCGGCCAGGCCGTTCTAACTGAACAAAATATTACCGATGCCCTGAAAGAGGTGCGCCTGGCGCTGTTGGAAGCCGACGTCAATTTCAAAATTGTTAAAGACTTTATTGAGAAGGTTCGGATAAAGGCCGTCGGGCAGGAAGTCCTGAAAAGTCTCACACCTGCCCATCAAGTGGTAAAAGTTGTCTGGGAGGAGCTGCGGGACCTTCTCGGACATGAACAAAGCGCCCTTCATCTCTCTTCCCAGCCTCCTACCGTCATTATGATGGTCGGATTGCAAGGCTCAGGCAAGACCACCACCACCGGGAAACTCGCTCATTATTTTAAAACTGAAGGCAAGCGGGTCTTGTTGGTCGCGGCCGATCCCCGTCGCCCTGCCGCAGGAGATCAGCTGACCTCACTGGGAACCGACCTGGATATTCCAGTCCATCGTGGGACCAACGAGGGTCAACCTGGCGCCCAGGCCGTTCAAACCTGTCGGGATGGAGTCGCCCGAGGGCGGGATCACGGCTACGATGTGGTGATCTTAGATACCGGCGGTCGACTGCAAATCGATGAAGAGTTGATGCAGGAATTAGTCGATATCCAGACGGGGGTCAAGCCACAGGAAGTCTTGTTAATCGCCGACTCCATGACCGGCCAGGAAGCGGTTGCTGTCGCCGAACGCTTTAATCAGACACTGGGTCTCACAGGCGTCATTTTAACGAAGGTCGAGGGCGATGCCCGTGGCGGAGCGGTCCTCTCGATCCGGGCGGCGACAGGCCAACCGATTAAATTCCTAGGAATCGGGGAAAAGCTGGATGCGTTAGAGCCCTTTTATCCCGACCGAATGGCCTCCCGTATTCTCGGTATGGGTGATGTGCTGACCTTGATCGAGAAAGCCCAGGAGAACTTTTCGCAGGAACAAGCGGTCGCATTGCAAAAAAAGGTTTCGAGTAATACCCTAACGTTGGAAGATTTTCGTGATCAGATCAAACAGGTGAATAAATTAGGGTCGTTCGATCAGATTTTAGACATGCTCCCAGGCGGGCAAAAAATTAAAACGATGATGGGGTCCGGCGCCGCCGGGAATGCTCAGGTACCCGAAAAAGAAATGAAACGGGTTGTAGCCATTATCGATTCGATGACCCCGCGCGAAAGACGGGATCATACGATTTTAAATGGAAATCGGAAAAAGAGGGTGGCCAAAGGCAGCGGAACATCCGTTCCAGAGGTCAATCGGCTCATTAAGCAATTTCTGGATGCCCGACGCATGATGAAGTCCCTGGTCGGAGGGCAAATGGGGATGGGAAAAGGAAAAAAGCGCGGGAAGCTGATCCGCCGGGCTATCCATGCCCGGTAAAAAATTGAAGTCTCCTTGAGCTTTTTCATTCATTCATATTCACGATAGAGGAGATTGCCAGTGGCAGTACATTTGCGACTTACACGCGTGGGCCGGCATAAACGGCCATTTTATCGAGTAGTGGCAGCCGATGCCCGCATGCCGCGGGACGGTCGGTTCCTTGAGGTCATTGGGACCTATGACCCCCTCAAGGCAAGCGATAAGGCGTCGTTTAAAGAAGATCGGGTGTTGAATTGGCTTCAAAATGGGGCTCAGCCCACTGATTCCGTCAGGGGTTTATTACGGCAAACCGGTATCTTGAAGGCCTTTCGGGAATCCAAACAAGCCCCAGCAAAATAATTTCGGCATATCAGGTTTATGGGAGAGGTGTTGCCCTGTTTCCTGCAGGGAATCCTTTGGGGATACCACAGGACTAATGGCTAAATTATGGATGTTCCTGAGCCATCACAGTCTTCCATGGTGACCATTGGCCGGATTCTCAAGCCGTTCGGCGTCCATGGGGAAGTTCGTATTGAATCGCTATCGGATGTTCCTGGGCGGTTTGAGGGATTGGAGACGGTGACACTGGCCCTTCCAGATGGGAGGACTCTGGAAACCCTGGTGACTTCGGTTCGGCAAATCAACCAGGGGGTGATTTTGCGACTTTCAGCGTTTTCGACACCGGAAACCGCTGCCTTGTACCGAGGGGCCTGGATCAAGATTCCAGAGAACCAAAACCTTCCCAGGGACCCTGATACGTTTTATCAGTTTGAATTAATCGGGCTCAGGGTTGAAGATGCCGAAAGACAACCCTTAGGAACACTAGAAGAAGTGTTGGAATATCCCCAACATCATGTGCTTGTGATTCGAAATGAGGATCGTGAAATTCTGGTCCCTGCCAGTCGGCGAACCATTGCCATGGTAGACCTCCCCCATAAGGTTTTGCGGTTAACCTCACGTGAATGGTGGGATACCACGTATGCGTTGTGACATTTTGACATTGTTTCCGGAGTTGATTCACTCTGTGAGCTCACAGAGCATCATGAAACGCGCCCAGGATAAGGGCCTGCTCACACTCAATGTCCACAACATTCGAGACTACACCCATGATCCACATCGGACGGCGGATGATACGCCGTACGGAGGTGGCGGCGGGATGGTCATGAAGGCCGAACCGATTTTTCAAGCCATTGACCGGATAACACCGGACCTCAATGAAATACGCATCATCATCCCCTCTCCACAGGGCATCCGGTTTTCCCATGGACTTGCGAATGACCTGAGCCAGGATACTCGCCCGTTGCTATTTATTTGTGGGCACTATGAGGGAATTGACGAACGGGTACGAACCCATTTGCGGGTTGAAGAAATCTCCCTTGGGGATTATGTGCTGACAGGTGGTGAATTGGCCGCACTGGTGATGATCGATGCGGCCATGCGTCTCATACCCGGAGTATTAGGGGATCCACATTCTGCTCAACGAGAGTCCTTTGTAGAATCCCTATTAGACTTTCCTCATTTCACAAAACCCGTTGAAATTCGAGGCATGTCGGTTCCCGATATTTTAATGTCCGGCAACCATGAAGCCATTCGCCGTTGGCGTCGAAAAGAATCCTTACGCCAAACGCTGCTGAAACGGCCAGATTTGTTAAATCATCATACTTGGAGTAGTGAAGATCGTGAGTTATTGGAAGAGATTGAACACAACTATACCTCGACGTCCGGTCGTACGACGAGACCTTGAAGGAGGGAGACTCTCATGAATCTGTTGGAGCGTTTAGAACAATCGTTGGCACAAGGAACAGTGCCGTTTTTTGAAATAGGTGACACCGTCAGAGTCAAAGTGCGCGTCGTCGAAGAACGACAATACGGGAAAAAGAAGGAAGAGGCTAAAGAACGCATTCAGGTGTTTGAAGGACTCGTGATCGCTCGAAAAGGCCGCAAGGTATGTGAGAATTTTACCGTTCGTAAGATTTCCTTTGGAGTCGGAGTCGAGCGAATTTTCCCCCTTCACTCTCCTAATCTGGCCGGCATCGAAGTCATCAGAAAAGGTCAAGTGCGGCGGGCGAAGCTGTATTACCTTCGAGACAAAAAAGGCAAAGCTGCTAAAATTTCTGAACGGGAGTTTTCGCGTACACCAAAAACGGTGAAAAATGCTGCGGCGGCAGTCGAAGTCCCTGAGTCCGGTGAATCCGAACCCACGGAAGTAGCGGAATAACGCAGGAGAAAGGGGTCACCTTTCATTGCACACCGACTCTCCCTCATTGATGGGTACGGGTCCGACAGATTTTTTTGAACAAGCGGCCCGAGCCCTTGGATACCGGCGCATTGCAGGACTGGATGAGGCTGGGCGCGGTCCTTTGGCCGGGCCGGTGGTCGCCGCGATCGTGATTCTTCCACGTCGTTGGTCACCGGTCCTTCTCGACGATTCCAAACTCCTGACTGAACAGCAACGCCAGGTATTATATGAGGCCATTACCACCCGGGCCATTGCTTGGGCCATTGGCATGGCATCAGAACAGGAGATTGACGAACTCAACATCCTGGGGGCCACACGATTGGCCGGTTGCCGGGCTTTTAGCTACCTGACCACGCCACCAGATTACCTCCTTCTTGATGCTTTGCACCTCCCTAGAGTTTCTGTCCCTCAACGACCGGTTATCAAAGGCGACCAACTTTCACGGTCTATTGCCGCCGCATCTATTCTGGCCAAAGTATCACGGGATCGCATGATGACCACCTATCACGAACGCTTTCCTCAGTATCAATTTCATCTCCACAAAGGATATCCCACACAGGAACATCTCAGACGCCTACAGCAGTTCGGCCCGTGTCCTGGGCATCGACGAAGCTTCCGGCCTGTCCAAGCCTGCCTGAATGTGCCCTCGATCGCATGACCACGCCTTCTCACCAGTTTGGGCGATCAGCGGAGGAGTTTGCAGTGGAATGGCTCAGAAAAAAAGGCTATCGGATTCTTGAGCGAAATCTGCGGGTAGGGGGTGGAGAATTGGATCTCATTGCACAACACCATGATACCCTGGTGTTTATTGAGGTCAAGGGACGACGCACCGATCAATTCGGCGGCGCTCCCTATGCCATCGATGCACGCAAAAAACGCCAAATCATTAAATTGGCGTCGTATTACCTTTCTCAACATGGCCTCAGCAACCAAGTTTGCCGGTTTGATGTTATCCTGATCGCGGGAACCACCCAGGGTACTCCGAAATTAACTCACCTGGAACAGGCTTTTGAGGTTTCCAGCTCCGACTGGCAATGGTAAATTAAAGAGGTTGGCTTCTGCACGAGGTCCAATGTCTGAAGGTGAACGGTCGGCAGCTTTCTGGGTACCCGCACCCAGGAACCATGGTCCAGTTTTATCTAGATCATAAGCCATTTCAAGGTCCAGGCCATAAGATAGCATGATTCAATTATTTCACGTCACCAAATACTACGATGGCTGCCTTGCGCTTTCAGATATTTCCCTACGAATCGAAAAAGGCGAATGCGTGTTACTCACAGGACCAAGCGGAGCCGGCAAAACCACCCTACTCAAGCTTATTTTTGGAGCAGAACACCCTGATGAAGGTCAAATCCTCGTCCAAAATCGCAACATCGCCAGACTCGGAGGATCCGATGTCCCCTATCATCGAAGAACCATGGGGTATGTTCTTCAGGATTTTAAGCTGCTCCCGCAGCGGACGGTCTCCGAGAATGTGGCCCTCCCACTCATTATTCGTGGGCTGTCATCGTTCGAATCGCGGCGGAAGGTCCTGGAAGCCCTTCGCGCGGTTGGCATGGACCATAAACTCAGCACCATTGCCTCCGTGCTGTCCGCTGGAGAGCAGCAACGAGTGTGTATCGCCAGAGCGATTGTGAACAGTCCCATCATACTGTTAGCAGACGAACCAACAGGAAATTTAGACCCCCAACTGACCACCGAAATTGCGGCATTATTTAAAGCCATCAATACCCGGGGAACCACCGTCATGATGGCAACCCACAATCGACAAGTTGTGGAGCAATTGAATGGCAGAATCCTCAGACTGGATTGTGGACATCTCGTATCTGATCAAGGAGCGTATACGTGAAACGGCTTTGGTATTTTATCCGTGAAGCCTATACCAGCCTCCGCACGCATCAGACCAGTACGCTGATTGGCATTCTCACCACCGCGTTCACTCTAACCAGCTTTGGCATCTTTCTCCTTCTTTATCATAACGTGCATAATCTGTTGGGTCAGGTTCAACACACGATTCAAATCATCGTATATCCCAAGGATGACATTGAATCTGGCAAACTTCGTGACTTACAACAGGGTCTCAAGGCGGATCCAGCGGTGGACTCCCTCACCTTTATTTCAAAGCAAGACGCCTTAACGGAATTCAAAGAACAATTTCCCGATGAAATCTATCTTTTGGAAGGTCTTGGTGAGAGCCCGTTTCCCGCATCATTGGTATTGACCATGGCCGCCAAGACTCCAACCACCGATATGATTGCCAACCTGGTCAATCGGCTCAAACATCATCCCGATATCGATCGGGTCCGGTATAATCGAGATTGGATCGAGCGCCTAACCCTCATCATCGCCTATATGGAATTCGGCGCGTTAGTCGTTGGGAGCATCTTGGCCTTAGCCTCGGTCACCATCATTGCGATTACCGTGCAACTGGCATTTCATACCAGACAGCAGGAAATTGAAATTTTACGGTTAATCGGGGCAACGAGTCTCTTTATTAGCATTCCGTATCTCATCGAGGGAGCCATCCTCGGGGCTGCCGGAGGCGGTATGGCCTTAGGATTCTTACGTGGGGGGTTTGAACTGTTCACGCACAAAACCCAAGGCATGAGCGTGTTCGGAGGATTTTCATCCGCATTAGAGTTTTTCCCCCTTCCCCTTTCACTCATTTTGATAGCCGGAGGCATCCTCTTGGGGTGCCTGGGAACACTGACTACTATTTATGGATCGTTGCGATTTCGTCTATGACGCGAGTTAACTTATTTTTCCACACAGGAGTGCTCCCAATCGGACTGCTCCTGGTCTTAGTCCAAGCCGGTTGGAGCGCTGACCCATCAACCATCAAGGATGAAATCAGTCAGGAACGCCTGCGGTTGGAAAAACTCAATCAGGAAATTGCCGAAACCCAAAAAGAAACAAAACGGATCGAGAAAAAGCACGGGTCGGTTTTGAAAACAATTGATAAATTGGACCGCCAACTCTATGAGCAAAAGAAAGAACGCAATCGCATCAATGACCAGATCAAAGTAACAGACGAGGAATTGGCGAACCTGAGCACGAAGATTGGGGAAGTTGAGCAAGACGTTCAAACCCGGCAATCCTCCATTTCCACCAGACTTCGGTTATTATACATGGAGGGACGCACAGGCTATCTGAAAACTCTCTTCGCAGCTGAATCATTCACCGAGGCCGCACACCGGATGGATTATCTTTCATGGGTTGCCCAACGGGAGCATCAGCTTGTCCGACAGTTTCAAGAAGACCTCTCGAATCTCCAACAGCTCAAGGAGAAACAGACGGCGGCCCGCGAGGATCTTGTTCGCTTCCAGGGAGAAACACAACAGACCATCAAAAAAGTTTCAGGACTCAAGCGTCAAAAACGATCCGTCCTGGTCAGTCTCTCCAAGGAAAAAGACGCACATGAACGGATGGTTGAAGACCTTCAGCGTTCAGCGGAACAGGTGGATAGCCTTCTCAAAGAATTGGACCGACGTTTTCAATTGGCTCAATCCCGGATGCGCCAACCGCCTGGAGCTCTCCCATCTCTTGGATCTCTCCTCTGGCCGGTGGAAGGAAAAGTGGTCTCGTATTTTGGTCGGCAAAAACATCCCACTTTTGATACATTTGTGACAAAAAAAGGCATAGAAATCAGCGCGCAGGAAGGAAGTCCGATTCGCGCAGTTTCATCGGGTAACGTCGTCTATGCCGACTGGCTTAAGGGATACGGTCTGGTCGTCATTGTCGACCATACGAATGGCTTTTATTCTCTCTATGCCCATGCCTCAAAGCTCTTAGTGGCTGAAGGCCAATCTGTCAAAAACGGGCAAGTCATTGGTGAAACAGGCGAAACAGGCGTCACCCAAGAAGACACCCTTTATTTTGAATTACGTAAAGGCACCACCCCCATCGATCCCCTGAAATGGCTGGTAAAACAGCCTTAATTGAACAACTGGAAGAAGGAACACCTCATGTCACATGAACGATTGTCGACGGTAGTGATTTCTGGTTTGACCTTAACCGCCATCCTTTTGGTGGGGATTGTCATCGGAAAAGGAGGAGACCGGGCGGGGTATGCCGGCGAACCCTACGAGGAATTGCAAATCTTCGCTGAAGTGCTTTCGCAAGTCAAAAAGAATTATGTGGAGGAAACGCAAACCAAAGATCTTGTCCAGGGTGCCCTACGAGGCATGCTGGCCGGACTCGATCCACATTCTTCTTTTATGACTCCTGATATGTTTAAAGAAATGCAAGTTGAAACGAAGGGAGAGTTCGGAGGACTTGGCATTCAAATCGGCGTAAAAAACAATCGCCTGACCGTGATCTCTCCTATTGAGGATACGCCGGCCTTTGAGGCCGGCATCCAGCCCGGTGACACCATTATCAAAGTTGACGACAAACCAACAAAAGATCTCACGCTCATGGAGGCCGTTCAGCACATGCGCGGGGCACGAGGAACTTCTGTGGAATTGACCATAGAGCGTGAGGGACTGGAAAAACCACTCATCTTTACACTCAAACGCGATATCATTAAAATTCAAAGCGTTCGCTCCAAACTGCTGGAGGGCAACCTCGGATACGTTCGTTTGAGCCAATTTCAAGAGGCGACAGTCGACGACCTCTCCGCTGAATTGGAAAAATTAGCTTCCAAAAACATTCAGGGTTTAATTCTCGATCTTCGAAATAATCCCGGAGGTCTGTTGACGGCTGCCGTAGGAGTCTCCGAACAATTCCTGGAATCCGGCCGGCTCGTGGTCTCGATACAAGGACGCAACGGCAAAAAGGATGAATATCGCGCACGGGCAAGTAGTAAGAACTATCAATTTCCTATGATTGTGTTGGTCAACCACGGTTCTGCCAGCGCATCGGAAATCGTGGCTGCAGCCATGCAGGATTGGGGAAAAGCCGTCGTTATTGGCACCACAACTTTTGGAAAGGGGTCGGTGCAAACTATTCTCCCCCTCTCCGATGGGTCAGGTCTTCGCCTGACCACGGCGAAATACTTCACGCCAAACGGCAAGTCGATTCATTCTATTGGGGTGCAACCCGACATTGTCATTGATCCAAAACCCGTTCAGGTGGCGAAACAGGAATCCTCCGAAGGGAAAAAGGACGAGAGCACTGTGGGTTCCACTGTACCTTCTCCTGCCAAACCACCAGTCCCCTCGGATCCCAAGGACAAAGACCAGCCCCAGCCCATTCCGCCCGAGGACCTTCAATTACTCAAGGCTGTAGAAATGTTGAAATCATGGAAAGTCTTTAAGCAGTTAAAACCGGCCGCATAACGCGGCCGGCTTAAGACGTGGAAGAATTTAGAAGTCGAGAACAATTGCCGTATTTGTTTTTATGACGCCATCAATACCTCGAAGGCGAACCATAATGAGGTCGTTCAGCTCCTCTAATGTTTCGGCTTCCACATGGGCAATTAAATCAAACGGACCTGTCACCGGATAGACAGATTTCACACCTTGAATGCGTGTAAGTGTTTTATATGCACTCTTAGTGTGAGTGCCTGTCGTGTCAATCAAAACAAATGCCGAAATTGCCATTACCTAACCATCCTGCTGAGGTGAATGCCTGGTATGTTTCCATACCCTTTTCCTGTTCCATGGCGATGGGGATTGCCTACGTCGGAAACCATGGGAGAACCGTCTTCCACTTACCTTATCTAATTTATGACTCCTGACAAGCTGCCCGCTTTGCTTGAATCGCCGTTAAGATTTCCTCACCTCTAGTCCCCAGACCTGGAAGAGTTTGCAGTAAATGCGATTGGGCCAAGGCTTCCAGATCTACCCAAGTTGTGATGCCCAATCGAAAAACTAGATCGTGGACAATCGGTTCTGAAAATCCTGGCAGCTCCACCCATTCCAGGACCGAATCAGGGAGAGGAGTTTTTAATTCTTCATACGCACGGATACGACCCGTAGTGAGAAATTCCCGAATTTTTAGGGATAATTCCTTGCCAATGCCGGGAATGGTTTGGAGTTCGCCACGATTCGCCAGCTCTGTCACATCCTCTTGGAGGCTCTTCAGTGAATCGGCAGCCCGGCGATAGGCCTTGACCTTGTAGGGATTTTCACCTCTGGATGCCAACAAACCTGCCATCGACACGAACAAAGCCATGAGATCCTGGTTGATGTTTTTCTCCATGACGATCGCCTCAGTGCAAGCTTGCTTTCCTCACACCTCAAGAATCCACTGTGTGACATAATCATTTTATGTCAGATGTGATCGATAAAACCAGGTCATAATGATACACCTTCGTTGGCTCACCAGAACCATTGCTATCCTTCTTCACTCCAGGTCATTTCATTGACAAGAATTTCTCAAGTCCCGTAGGATGAACCTCTGCATGGCCGGAATACACTGGACATTGCGTTCTTATCTATACGCATGAAAATAGTCGTGAATGGAGAGCACCGCGAGACCGAGGAACCCTTGACGGTCGCACAGCTTCTAGAAACGCTTCACCTCCGTTCCGAACAAGTCGCAGTAGAAATCAACCTTAAAATTTTGGACCGCGGCGATTTCCTCAACTGGAATCTCCACGATGGGGACAAGGTTGAAATTTTAAGCTTTATTGGAGGCGGCTCTCCCACATGAGGAGGCTGAAGGGGAAGAGATGAATCAGGATCCGTTAATTATTGCCGGTCGAACATTCCACTCTCGACTCTGGGTTGGAACAGGAAAATATCAAAACTTTGAGGAAACCCGAAAAGCGATTGAAGCTTCCGGGGCTGATGTGGTGACGGTGGCGGTTCGCCGCGTCAATATTACCGATAACAAATCAGAAAATTTACTGGACTACCTCGATCCGAAGAAATACACCATTTTACCCAACACGGCCGGATGTTATACCGTCGAAGATGCCGTTCGTTATTCTCGACTGGCCCGCGCGGCGGGAGTTTCAGATTTGGTGAAATTGGAAGTCATTGGAGATGAACGCACACTATTTCCTGATACGGCAGGACTCATTGAAGCCGCAAAAATTTTGATTGCCGAGGGCTTTGTCGTATTGCCATATACCAATGACGACCCAATTGTCGCCAAAAAGTTAGTCGATATTGGCTGTCCTGCCGTTATGCCACTCGCCGCACCGATCGGTTCTGGGCTTGGCATTCGCAATCCGTATAATCTCAAAATCATCATGGAAACGGTCAATGTACCGGTCATCGTTGACGCCGGAGTCGGAACCGCTTCTGACGCAGCCCTGGCCATGGAATACGGAGCTGATGCCGTATTAATGAACACGGCTATTGCCGGAGCCAAGGATCCGTTGATGATGGCCACGGCCATGCGGTATGCCGTTGACGCCGGACGATTGGCTTACAGGGCTGGAAGAATTCCCAGAAAGTTATATGCGACTGCCAGCAGCCCTATCGAGGGAATGTTGTAATCCCTATTCGGAATGTCCCCGCGCCTTCTTCCCAGACTCTACCTTCTGACTGACCGCCATCAAACCCTTCATCGTCCCCTCCCTTCCGTAATAACCGAAGCGGTAGACGCCGGGGCCCGGATGGTGCAAATCCGCGAAAAAGATCTTACGACTCGAGAATTGACTTCCCTCTGTCAGCAGCTCTGCCCTCTCATCAAACACCACCAGGGAACCATCTTATTGAATGATCGTATCGACTTGGTCCTTGCCTTGGGAGCCGACGGCGTACACCTTCGGACAGACAGTCTTCCCGTCTCCGTTGCCCGTCGTCTCTTAGGAACGGGACACCTCATCGGCGTCTCAACGCATTCCGTTGAAGAAGCCCGAGTGGCGGAAGCGGAAGGCGCCGACTTCATCGTGCTGGGTCCCATTTTTGATACGCCTTCAAAGCGAGCGTATGGACCACCTTTAGGAATACAGATTCTTCAGGAAGCCAAACGATTCCTCCACTTGCCCATCTATGCCATCGGAGGAATCACCCCGATCAGAATTCCTGACGTCTTATCAGCAGGGGCTTACGGTGTGGCCGTCATTTCCTCTATTCTTCAATCGCCCTCAATTCCAGGCACCACCCGTGAACTGTTGGCACGATTGTCCTGAATTGTCAACTTATTTTAGCCGTCACAATGCGGGTGTTTGGTTGACCCTAATTTTTTTTGGGTGGTAAGATCTTTTCAAAGAAGGAACATGCGGATTTCCCTTTTACCACTTACTATACTGTCAGATCGGGAGATTTGTGAGAGCGAGATGTGTTCTTCGGTTTCGTTGAAACCTTGAATCAGGTAGGATCTAACTATGGGTATCCGAAAAACAGACGATCATATCCGTGAAATTGAAAAGTTACGAACCGAGATTGAGTCCATGGAACTCGAAATGCGGCAGCTGCATGACTCTCGACAGAAGCTGCACCTTTCTCAGCAGAAAAACGAACAGTTAGTTTCTACTTTGCAGGAGGCCAAAGCACAAATCGAAGCACTTCGAAAGGAAGTCGACAAACTCACTGCGCCTCCTTCAACTTTCGCCGTCTTTTATAACACCAACGCAGACGGGACCGTGAATGTCTCGCTTGGCGGCAGAAAGCTACGGGTCAACCTTCATCCTTCTATCCCGGCAGAATCCCTAAAAAAAGGCCAGGAGGTCATTTTGAACGAAGGCCTGAACGTGATTGAATCGCGAGGGTATGATCCGCAGGGCGAAATTGCGCATCTCAAACACCTCCTGGACGATGGGCGAGCAGTGGTCAGCCTTCGCCTGGACGACGAGCGAGTGGTTGAAATTTCTGATTCGCTGAAACAGCAGACCTTGAGTGTCGGCGACCACCTCCTCTTTGAACCACGATCCGGATACCTCATCGAAAAACTTCCCAAAGGTGAAATGGAGGAACTCGTCATCGAGGAAGTACCGGATATTCAGTATGACCAAATCGGTGGGTTAGCCAAAGAACTGGAGCAGGTGAAGGATGCCGTGGAATTGCCCTTTCTCTACCCTGAGCTATTTGCTGAACACCGCTTATCACCCCCAAAAGGTCTTCTGCTGTATGGACCTCCGGGATGCGGGAAAACCTTGATTGCCAAAGCTGTCGCAAACTCCATCGCGAAAAAACTCGGTCACCTCAAAGGCAAAGACGTTCGCAGCTAC
Source organism: Nitrospirales bacterium (assembly GCA_049289415.1). Classification (GTDB taxonomy): domain Bacteria; phylum Nitrospirota; class Nitrospiria; order Nitrospirales; family UBA8639; genus Nitrospira_E. The sequence goes on along the minus strand of JBATLR010000293.1, from coordinate 18,952 downwards.
TTCCTCCACATCAAGGGACCGGAGTTATTGAACAAATATGTCGGTGAATCCGAACGTCAAATTCGAGAAGTGTTTGCAAAAGCGAAGGAGAAAGCGTCACACGGCAATCCGGTCATCGTCTTTTTTGATGAAATGGATGCGTTATTCCGAACAAGAGGGACAGGAATTTCCTCGGACATGGAATCGACCATCGTACCCCAATTTTTATCTGAAATTGATGGGGTAGAAAGTCTTCGGGACGTTATCGTCATCGGGGCCAGTAACCGGCAAGACCTTATTGACCCGGCAGTTTTGAGACCGGGACGTTTGGATATCAAAATTAAGATTCCCAGACCTGACAAACAGAGCGCAAAGGATATCCTCGGGAAATATCTTCACTCAGACTTACCCCTTTCGGAATCTGAACTAACCCAACATGGCTCAGATCGATCGACGTATATCAATCATCTTATCGACACCACGGTCGAGGCCATGTATGCGTTGACGGAGGAAAATCAATTTCTAGAAGTCACCTATGCCAATGGTGAAAAAGAAACCGTGTACTTCAAAGATTTTGCCAGTGGCGCATTGATCGAAAGTGTTGTCTCCCGTGCGAAAAAGTTGGCCATCAAACGGGCAATTTCCGGCGAAGCCAAAGGCCTCAAATCCGAGGACTTTCTGCGAGGCATTCGAGAAGAATTCAAGGAACAGGAAGATTTACCAAATACCACTCACCCCGATGATTGGGCAAAAATAGCAGGAAAAAAAGGCGAAAAAATCGTTCATGTGCGCACCTTAACCACCGATGAGGATTCAGAGCCTCGAGAAATAGAAACCATCAGCGTTGGTCATTATTTTTAATCATATCTAGCTGCTCTTTATGAGGCCTCCTTGCTGCGAATTCTTGGAACGGAAACTGAATTCGGGATTATATCTCGCTCCCCAGGCCACCCTGATCCCGTAGCGAATTCCCTTCGGTTAATCAGTCACTGTCCTCATCTCCCCGCCCCCACGGCTCTGTGGGATTACGAAAATGAAAATCCCTTTTGGGATGCGCGTGGTTTTCCGGTCGAAGGCGAACCCGAACGACCAAGCGCCACCTATAATCGTCAACTCAACAAAGTATTGCCCAATGCCGGTCGCCTCTATGTCGATGGAGCTCACCCGGAATATTCCACCCCCGAATGCAGCAATCCCCGGGAGGTGGTGGCCTATGAACGTGCCGGGGACCACATTGTGGCTGAGTGCTTGGCCAGCCTGAACCACAGTATGGGAGAAGAGAATTTCCTGGTCTACCGCAACAACTCAGACGGAAAAGGAAACAGCTTCGGATACCATGAAAATTACATTTTGTCCCGCCAGATTCCATTCGAGCAGGTAGCCAACGTTTTACTCCCCTTCTTTGTTTCACGCCCCATCTTTTGTGGCGCAGGGAAAGTCGGAGCCGAAAACGGCACAGATCCTGTTCACTATCAAATCTCACAGCGGGCAGATTTCTTTGAATGTCTGCTTGATCTCAATACCATGGTCAACCGACCCATCATTAATACCCGTGATGAACCCCATGCCCATCAAGCCGACTACCGACGCCTTCACGTCATCGTGGGTGATGCCAATATGTCCGAAGTATCAACCTTCTTAAAGATCGGCACGACGGCCATTATCATGGAAATGCTGGAACAGCAAGGTCCTCTCCCACATATCGAATTGACCGATCCGGTCAAGGCCATCAAGGCGGTATCACGAGATCTGACTGTGAAAAGTTCGCTTCCGCTAAACAATGGGCAACACACCACCGCCCTCGCTATTCAGCGGGCCTTTCTGCAATCAGCCCATGACTTTTATCGAACCAGAGAGGTCTCCCCTATCACCAAGGAGGTGCTTGTCCGCTGGGAATCCACCTTGGATACCTTGGAGCGTGATCCCTTTGAGCTTCGGCGAGAAGTCGATTGGGTCGCCAAACATGCCTTGATTCAATCCTATATGGATCGCAAGCACTGTTCCTGGAATGATCCCAGGGTGGCCATGATGGATTTACAGTATCACGACGTGCGACCAAACAAAGGGCTGTACTATACCCTGGAGCGGACGGGACAGATTGAACGTTTGACTCTCGAGCTGGAAATTGAACGGGCTCGCCAGACTGCACCGGCTTTCACACGGGCATTTTTCAGGGGTCAATGTTTAAAATACCTGCCAAGCCAGGTGTACGGCATGAGTTGGACCTCCGTCCTCCTTCATACCGGAAATTCTACCATTAAGCGTATCCCACTGATGGATCCTTATCGAGGCACCCAACAGCTCACGCAAGAATTGTTTAGGGACATTACCTCCGTGGATCAGTTATTATCCCGACTCGTGAAGTCCTGAATGAAACAAGGAACCCAGTCGGTCAGGTAACATTGAGGTCGCATGAATTCTGAAAACGTTTCCCTTCCAAACTTCTCAGCTGACCCGTGTTCCAGTTTCTACCAATACCTCACCTCCCAACGACCCGACTTACTCCCCATGGCGCGGTGGGAAAACTCACTCCCCCAGCCAGGCCAAACAGACCCTTCGTTGATGTCCACCAGGCATCTTCCCTGGCCACACGGCACCACGGTTCTCGCCTTTACCTATGATAACGGCGTCCTCATCGCCGGAGACCGTCGCGCCACGGAGGGATTTCAAATCGCCGCGAATCGAATGGAAAAGGTCTTTCAAACCGATGGCTATTCCGCCATGGCTATTGCGGGAGCTGCAGGGCCCTGTGTGGAAATGGCGAAACTTTTCCGAATCGAACTGGAACATTATGAAAAACTTGACGGACAACCCTTAACCTGCGAAGGAAAAGCCAACAGGCTTGGGCATATGGTAAAGGCCAATTTTCCCATGGTCTTACATGGACTCGTGGTCATTCCCCTGTTTGTCGGCTATGACCACAAACGAGAGATTGGTCGGCTCTTCAAATATGACATAACGGGAGGACGGTACGAGGACACGGAATTTCACGCAGTCGGTTCAGGCGGAAAAGATGCGCGATCGACCCTAAAAGAATATTTCCGAAAAAACTTACCAGAGGACGCGGCGGTCAAAGTGGCCCTTCGAGCCCTACTCAATGCCGCAGATGAAGATGTCGGGACCGGGGGACCAGACCTGGTCCGACGAATATTCCCGACCGTCAAATTAGTTGATTCCCTGGGGGTTCGGGATGTGGATGACACCCAATTGGCTACAGTGTGCGAGGCATTAGTGAACGAGAAACAGGAGACATAAACCGTGGCCCTGCCCTATTACGTTTCACCCGAACAAATGATGCAGGACCGGGCGGAATATGCCAAAAAAGGCATCGCCAAAGGCCGATCGATCATTGCCATGGAATATTCAGATGGAGTCCTGTTTGTCGCCGATAACCCCAGCGCCTCCCTGTTTAAAATTTCTGAGATCTATGACAGCATCGCATTTTCGGGCGCGGGGAGATACAGTGAATTTGAGAATCTCCGAAAGGCCGGCATTCAACATGCGGACGTCAAAGGCATGATGTATAGCCGGGAAGATGTGACCGCACGATCACTGGCAAATGGCTATTCACAAATTCTCGGCACGCTCTTTAGCCAGGAAATGAAACCTTACGAAGTGGAACTACTGTTGGCTCAGGTCGGTGAGACACCGGAGCGCAATGAGTTATACCGCATCTCATTTGATGGGAGTATCGTGGATGAACGAAAATTCACGGCCATTGGAGGACGATCTGAAACCATCTTAACCCTCCTCAGAAAAGAAATCCCTCATACTTGCCCGTCCCTCAAAGAAGCCTTAACGCTCTGCCAACATGCGTTTGAACAGGGCGCGGATCCTCGATCAAACCTAGAAGGGTTGGAAGTCGCCCTCTTGGACCGAACTCGAATAGGTAGAAGATTTCGGCGAGTCCCGATCCTCGAAGCTACCCAAATTCTCGCATAACCCCTCGTACGTTCCTCCCTCGCACTCAGTTGATCATTACCTGATCTGGGTGTATTCTGAGTATAAGATTCATTGAAATAATGCCCATATTTTCGAGCATGATCCATTTCCAAAACCCGGAAAGTGAAAGATAGAAATACTCAAGAAGGCCTGTTCAAGAAGACCGAACCACTTCATGAGGATTATTGTCGATTGGCGGTCAGGGCCTTAACACGAGAAGGAGTCCGGTGGCGGAGATGGGATAACATGCCCTTAAAAAGCCTCAGGAGATGGAGGGGCCGGGTATGATGAAACGCATTGTTGGCCTTGAGAGTGAATACGGCCTGACATTTTCGCCGAATGGACGGGTCTACCTTCCCATTGAAAAAATCCTCGGGTATATTTTTGAAGGACTCATCCCCAATAGCTGGCCGTCCAATGCCTTCCTCACGAATGGGGCGCGGTTCTACCAGGACACGGGTTGCCATCCAGAATACTCCACCCCCGAATGCGACGACCTGCTTGATTTGATCATCCACGACAAAGCCGGTGAGCGGATCTTGGAAAGTTGTCTGCCCATTGCCGAAGAACGCTTGCGCGAAGAAGGACTGTCCGGCGAGATCTTCATTTTCAAGAACAACACGGATTCCCTCGGCAACACGTATGGCTGTCATGAAAATTTCCTCATGCGCCGGGATGTGGATTTCTGGAAAGTCAGCGAACAGCTCATCCCCTTTTTCGTCACTCGTCAAATTTTTTCGGGAGCCGGAAAAATACTGAAAGTATCCGGAAAGTCTCAATATTTCATCTCCCAACGAGCACAACATATTCATGAAAAAACTTCGTCCTCTACAACGTCGTCCCGAAGCATTATCAATACACGCGATGAACCCCATGCTGATGCCGAAAAATACCGTCGGCTTCATATCATTCTCGGCGATTCCAATATGTCGGAGTTTTCCACCTACTTAAAGGTAGGGACAGCCATGATCGTCCTTTCCATGATCGAGGACGGATTCACCATTCCTCATATTGAGCTAGAGGAACCTGTTAAAGCGATTCGAGACATCTCTCGGGATCCCACTCTAAAAAAAACCGTCAAGCTTGAAGATGGGAGGAGCCTGACCGCATTGGAAATCCAACAGACATTCTGGGAACAGGCGGGTGAATATTTGGCATTGCAGCCTCCAAACAAAGTCATGGCAGAGGTGCATTATGAATGGGGTCGCGTGTTGAAGATGCTGAAGACCTCCCCCATGGCACTCGTCCGCGAAATCGACTGGATCACCAAGCAATGGCTTCTGGAAAATTACATGGCCAAAAAATCTTGTGGATGGGATGACCCCCGATTAGGCATGATGGATTTGCAATATCATGACATTAACCGACAACGAAGCCTGTTTCATCTCTTGGCAGAGCGTAATCACATTCGAAAAATGATCGATGAGGACGCAATTGAACAGGCCAAAACGGTTCCTCCTCAAACCACACGAGCAAAAGTGCGAGGAGATTTCATCAGATTTGCCCGTGCAAAAAATCGGTCGTATACTGTGGATTGGACCTATCTCAAACTCAACGGGTACTGGGAAGAAACCATTTTGTGCATGGATCCCTTTTGTCCTTTTAATCGACGCGTAGAAGAATTGCTCAGCCAGGTGCCTCATAATCGGCTCTTCCCATGATGAGCTCATTGTCCCCACGCCATCCTTCAGCCTCATGGAAGGTCTTGTTTGTCGTTTGCCTGCTGCTCGCCAGCATTTTCCCTATTCAGATCGTTCCGAGTGCGGAACGGAACCGACCGGGTGCCAATGGCCATCTCAGCGGAAAACAGGGCCAAGTCCTCTGGATTGACGTGCCGATATCTCAATCTACGGCCAAAGTGAGTGGCCTATTTCTCAAACGGAAGATTCCCTTCTTCCCACATGGTGATACCCACTTTGCAGGCATGGTCGGAATCGATATGGAAGATCCACCGGGAATACAGGAGTTGAGTATCACGGTCCATTCCGACTCCGGATCAGAACATCTCAGCTACTCCGTCGAAGTCATCAAAGAAGACTATACCGTCCAACACCTGACGCTGCCGAAGAATACCGTGGACCTTGACGCCAAAACTTTACAGCGCGTCCAAGAAGAAAAAAAAGAATTGGCAGAGGCCTTTCACCATGTTGGCGCACGTCCTTTATGGGACGGTCCTTTTCTTGAGCCTGTAAATGGGAAAGTCACTGGAGTGTTTGGCAGTCGTCGAGTGATTAATGGTCAGAACCGAAAACCCCACTCAGGAGAAGATATCGCGGCGCCAAAAGGCACTCCGGTTCAAGCCATTAACAAGGGTATCGTCGTGAAAACAGTCGATCACTTCTTCTCCGGAAAGGGTGTGGTCCTGGATCATGGGGTAGGCCTATTTTCCATGTACTTTCACCTCTCAGAGGTCGATGTCACTTCTGGCCAAACAATTCAGAAAGGCGAAGCGTTAGGCAAAGTCGGAGCCACCGGAAGAGCCACTGGCCCGCATCTCCATTGGGGCGTACACTTAAATGGCTCCCGAATCAATCCATACGCATTGACCGCTCTCCCCATATCAAATTAATTAAAGGACTCCGGCATTTTGGGTATTCCTCCGCTTCTCCTGACTCAACGTGAACCGTCTCTTCTTCTTATAGACATTAGATTCATTTCGATTACCGGAAAATAAACACCCCGTCCCATGCGATATATTTGTGTTTTCTGCGGCTCCAGTCTCGGGCACAACCCAGAATTTACCAACATGGCTCAGCGATTGGGTCATGCGCTTGTCCAACAAGGAATGGGTTTGGTCTATGGTGGGGGAAATATTGGACTGATGGGCGTGCTGGCATCAACCGTACTGCAGGAAGGCGGGACCGTCATCGGAGTTATTCCCAAACATCTGGCAGAGAAGGAACTCCTACATCAGGAACTTACCGCTACGCATATTGTGAACACCATGCATGAACGAAAAACCCTCATGGCAGATCTGTCAGCCGGATTCATCACGTTACCCGGTGGATTTGGAACATTGGAAGAATGTTGCGAAATGGTAACCTGGGCGCAGTTAAAACTTCACCACAAGCCTTGTGGCCTGCTGAATTGCTTTGGGTTTTTTGATGGTCTGTTGAGATTTTTCGACCATCAAGTCCATCAAGGGTTCCTCACCCGGACAAACCGGGCGTTACTCCTTGAAGCCACCACTCCTGAAAACCTGCTGCCCCTTATCCTAGACCGCCTCGAGCCTGACGTTCGCTAATAGCATCCGGCTTAATAAGCCGAAGGCCTGGAAAGGGGACGATTGGTCATCAATTCCATCGCACGAAGATTATCAAACGAAAACCCGCCATCCCCCATTACAACCAATCCCAAATTGCCCTTTTTGAATGATTGATCGTAGACATCAAGGATCAGGTGGTTATCAAAAGAGATTTCGGTAAACTCCTTACTGATAATGGTATTTCGTTGAATCCGGAGAGAGTGCCAATCACCAGTTCGAAGGACCAAGGACTCCCTCCCCAATTCGGTTGGTTGCCCATCCTTGACGACATAAGCCACAACCTCGTTTGTTCTGGGTTCAACAACGGTGGCATAGAAATTTTTATCATCTTGGATCCCATATGCCAACCCGGCTTTCCCGGTCGGTGTTCCCAGATTAAGCTTTAAGCGGACTGAAAGATCCACATATTCAACCACAGGGCCTTCCGCAACGAGTAACTGATAGCACCAACCTTCACCGCATTGTAAGCGCTGCTCTAGCAGGTTGGGACGACTGGGGGCAGTGTCATCGTCTTTGACTGACCATCCACCTTTTCCTGAAGATCCACCAACCGCTTGTGTAAAGCCATTTGGCAAATCGCCCAAAGATAATTGATCAAAATTCCATTCCTGATAAAGAGGGGGAGTTGTTTTATGAAACGGCTTAGGCAGCTCCTGAGGTTGATCCTCCGAAAATCCCACGGAAGCCCCCATCACAAGACAACTCATGGCCATCACCAACACCAGTCCTCCATAGCCAAATAAACCTTGTGTGCCCCTAACCCTTTGCTCAGACAGTCGGCTAGACAGAACATGCTTTACAAACGAATTCAAATCCTCGTGTTTCATAACCATCCCTACCCCAAAAAGACATGAATATTAAGTAGACGAAAAACCCATAGCGCTTACGATGATACGCATTCTCACCGGAAGTCCACAACCCCTGTTTAGCAATCTAAATCCATCCTAATCCGGGCACCTAAATCCATCCTCTCATAACACCATCTGCTCAAGTTTTCTGAGGAAAATTCATCATCCCACTGAATCCAGGCAACGCCATTAAAAATACTCTTTCTCAATAGACCAGGAAGACAGGTCGTTCGCTGTCCAACTATTCACCTGAAAAAATTGCCGAAAATACGCGCCTTTGATTGGTTCAGAATAAAGCAGATTGTGGGAATATTAAATAGACATGCCCTGAATCATAGCATTACAAGCCTTGTCCCGACTTTCTTTTCTGAGGCACTTCACCCTCACAGGACTGGCTTGGCCTAGCGTCAGCATGTAGTAGGGCCCCAAACCCAACAATTGAAACCGCATTTTACATCAACACCCTCGCGGAGGTCTTAAAGCCAGTCCAATGTGAAATTTTCAATAGTGATCAAGGCCGTCAGATTACCATCGCAGGCTTCACCGATTTGTTATCAGCAAAAAACACTCTAGTCAGCATGGATGGCTGCAGCCATATGTTCGATAACATCTTTGGCGACCACCTATGGCTGACTCGGAAATACGAAAAAATCCACTCGAGTAACTTTCAGAGAGTGCAGGAAGCCCATGCTGAGTTTAAAGCCTATTTTGAATTTTATCATCACGATAGGGCAACAATACGAATTGGTAATTTTATTGAGCAATACGCGCTGGTTTTGCTCTTGACAACAGGAGTACCATAGTTCAATAAAAAAATTGTTCGGAGTTATTGGTTTAAGAGCGCGGCTATTGGAGCCAATGAACGAATCAAGCCACAAGCAGAAATGGAGGACGCATCATGAACATGAGAGCCTTTTGGTTGGCACTCGTTGTTGGAACTGTCTCCACTGGCCTACTCGGTCAGGGAGTATTCTCCGCCGCGAGCAAAGAGATAGATCCGTCTGATGGCATATCCCCCAAAATCGTCGCCGATTATATACATAGTATAATCCAGGCGGATCGAACCTTTTATACGAGAGAGATTGTGGAGCGGATGCGGGCGGGAGGCATTGTCTACGCCTCGGAACACTGGAAGGAGAACGGAGAACTCCCTTTACCCGCCCAATTTGTCCTCGAAACGGGGCGTCTCGTAGCCAAACAACCAAAAGGAATTCGATACCGGCTGATCAGCAGTTGGCCGATAAATAAAAAGAATAGCCCAACGACAGAGTTCGAGCGGACCGCACTTGCGAAGATCCTCTTGAATACCGATCGTCCCTATACAGGCGTGACAACCGAGGGCAAGGCTCGTGTCTTCCAAGCAGTCTACGCCGATAAAGCCCTGTCTCAGATGTGCGCCGATTGTCACAATGTGCACCCCAAAAGCCCAAGGAGGGATTTCAAGGCGGGAGACGTGATGGGTGGGATTCTTCTAACGATTCCACTCCCCCAATAGGGGAGGCCACCTGAAGATGGGCAACCTTCATCGACGCTGCGTGTGAGCTAAGCTGACTGCTGTGGGCCTGAGTGAGTCTGAGTAGGCTGGGAGAGGTTCATGGAAACGGTTTCCTAATCACTTCTGGGGGATTATAGAAGTGCTTGGCGTACGGAGCAATCCCTCCCCCTGCATAAACACTACTGAATCTCTCCATTCCCTTTCACCAGGGTTTACCTCTCTTCACTCCAATTTGTCTCTTTTTCTAACACCTATTTACCACTTGGCCTTGGTGTTAAGAATCGTGAGGAGGGGTACCCCAGGAGTTTATGCGAAACAGATCTTAAAAACTTTTAACTAACCTGTCCACGAAACCGGGGGGAAACCGTGATCCACTCTGCAGTGAGTTCACGCACCTACTCCAAACTGCGAAACAGATAGAGATTGAGGACTTCATTCCGGTAGGTACGATTGAACCGCTCGATCAAGGCATTCTGCGTTGGGCAGCCGGGTTGAATTTGATAAATCAACACCCGATTGGCCTTGCCCCACTTGTGAAGCGGCTGCGAGAGAAACTCTGGCCCGTTGTCCACTTGGATCATGTGCGGTAACTCCCGCTCCACTTTCAGGCGGTCCAACACCCGAATCACCCGTTCAGCTCTCAGGGAGGTATCCCCTGCAATGGCTAAGACCTCTCGATTGAAATCGTCGATGATATTGAACGTGCGAAAACGAGTGTCGTGATACAACGCATCACTCATAAAGTCGGCTAACCATACTTCGCTCGTGGCCTCTGGAACGAACACGGCGATCGAGGGTTGCGTGGGTAAGCGACGTTTCGTGCGTCGGGGATGATTCAACCCCAATTGACGATAGACCCGATAAATGCGTTTGTGATTCCACGACTGCCCTAAAGCCCGTAACCGTGCAATATAATTCCACACGCCCCAGCGAGGATGGGCTACCACCAATGGGTTGAAGGCATCTATGACTTGCCAATCCACGGAGCCTTGATAATAGGCCGACCGAGCCAGCCCAACAGCCGTGCAACTCCGAGCGACCGAGATCCCATGTGTCTTCTGCATGGTCTTGACCACCGCCCGTTTGTCAGACGGCGTTAGAGCTTTTTTTCGAGCAAATCCTTCAGGGCTCGATTCTCTAAGGCGAGATCGGCATACATCCGTTTCAGCTTCGCGAGTTCGATCTCGGTTTCCTTGAGGCGCTTGAGATCTGACGCTCCCAGCCCCCCCGTACTTCGCTTTCCAGTTGTAAGAGGTGGCATCGCTAATCCCATGCTCTCGACACAAGTCTTTGACTTTGATGACACGCTCCCCTTGTTTCAAGATCGCAATAATTTGTGTTTCGCGGAATCGAGACGTTTTCATGAGAACCTCCTGAGTGAATGATGCCAGAAAGGTCTACTTTTGGTCTGTCCTCGATATGGGGAAGCTTACACTGAAACTGGACGAATGGATTAGGCAGCAAACAATAATACCGATGCCCAAGAGGTAGTTAGGGAGATACGGAATTGGAAGTAGGATGGTGGCTGATCGCTTCAGGAATAGACGAATAGATTGAAATGAGTTCCGTCAAGTGGAGGGATTCCATCGTATTTCGGACCATGGGGGACGGAGCCACGATACTGAGACACACCTGATTGATATGCAACGCGTGGTACCACGTAAAAAGGTTGCCTACTCCGCCAAGGTCCATGGTGGCCACTTTGGAAAGATTGAGGATGACATGGCGACAGGTTCCTTGCTGAGCCTCCTCAATAATTTCTTCAAGCCTCAGGGTGTGAAGGGCATCCAGATGCCCGGAAAGGGTCAATACCCTGGTGGTAGGATGATTGGAGCTGTCGAAGTCCTGCATAAGAGGTTTATCGGCAAGAAAGAGGAGAGAGTGAAGAGTCTTTTTGGGAAAAGACAACTCATGGATGGAAGGAGCGGGCATATTTGATGCCGCTACCTAGAAAACTCAGTTAGCCATCGTTAGACTATTCGATACCACATGAAGAATCCTAAGATGGCATGAAAGCGAATACGCCAAGTCCGAAGGCTTTCAATTCGTGTTTTAGCGGAACAAGCCGGAATGCATTACGTCACCCGGGCACGAATTGAGGGGGGATATATGACCTTCGTCTCACCTCGCTCCGGAAGATGGCCGTGGCAAAAGGGGCCGGCATAAAAGCCTCAAAACTGGACCCTGCTGAAACCTTGCGCTATCAATAACCGTATACAGTTCAGTAGATTTCTACAGATTTTTATGAAGAAACGATTGATGCCGTCCATGACCATTGCGCCCCCGTGAGACCCCATAAAGAACGAGCCGCAGGATTAGCCTTCCTCCCGATCTTCACCACTATCGGGTTTTACCTCTTACCCGCAAACTGGCAACTCCACACTGCCGTCCAATTTGTTCCACAACTGATGGCGTATGCCGCCTTAAGCGCCTGGGCATATAAAAATGGGGATCTGCGGCACAAACTTGGGCTAGGATTCACCACCATACAGCCAGGGGTTATCCGAGGAAGTGCGGTTGGCCTCACGCTGGGCATACTGAATACCGGGATCATCTTGTACGTCATGCCTGCTTTGGGAGTGGACATCAATTTTCTCTCTCAGACCCCTCATGCCCAGGTTCCCTTTTGGATCATGATGCCATGGGTCATCATCCTGATTGCTATGGGAGTGGAATTGAATTTCCGCGGATTTCTCCTGGGCCGATTACTGGTATGGTTTCAACATGTGCGTCAACCCGATCACCCCTCGACCACCAGGATTCGCCTACAGGCATTGCTCCCCTTATCTCTATCGGCTCTGACGTTTGCATTTGATCCCTTTATGGTGTCGACATTCCGTGATTTACATTGGATTGCCGTATGGGATGGCCTGGTGTGGGGATGGCTATGGATGCGAATGCACAATCTCTATACGGTCATAGCCGCTCATGCCGTGGAAGTGATTCTTCTCTACCTCATCATACGGGGAATATTGACATGACACCCTCGTTCTCCCCTCATCTGGTGAATCATCCCTTTGGAGACCCCGGCCTCTATGTCGATATACGGTGGAGCCGGCGTGCCCTGCTCTTTGATCTAGGGGATAATGTGTCCTTGAGCCCAACCCAGCTTTTACGGGCGCAGGATATTTTCATCTCTCATACGCATATGGATCACTTTATCGGCTTTGATCGGCTCATTCGTGTGGCCCTGGGTCGTGGCAAACATCTTCGATTGCATGGTCCACCGGGCCTTATTGAAAACGTTCAAGGCAAACTTCGTGGGTATACCTGGAATCTGGTCGATGGATATCCACTGACCATCGAAGCCAGAGAATATCACTCCACCCATATTCAACCCGCACATTTTCATGCGAAGGACGCCTTCGCCTGTCAACGGGAAACCGTAATCCCAGGCGATCATTCCCACATTTTTCCGGTCCTTCAAGAACCGGCTCTTCTCGTGAAAGCCGTCGCGCTCAACCATCGGATCCCTTCCTTAGCCTTTTCCCTGGAAGAACCGTTTCACATCAATATTAAGAAGGCCCGACTCCATGAGGCAGGCCTTCCAGTAGGCTCCTGGCTCAAGGAAGTCAAGCAGTTAATCTTAGATGGCGCACCGGATTCACACATCTTTTCCGCCACATTATATGTTGAGCACCGGAAAGAGGAACGCGTATTTGATGTAGGCACCATGAAGCGAGAATTTACAACCATCACCAAGGGGCAAAAAATCGCTTATGTGGTTGATTGCCGATATGATACCGACAATGAGCAGCGAATCATTCAATTATGCCAAGGGGCCACAACGCTATTTTGCGAGGCACCCTTTTTAGAAGCCGACCGGGACAAGGCTGCCAATCGCTATCACCTCACGGCCCGCCAGGCAGGAACCCTAGGACGAAAAGCCGGGGTGGACCAATTGGTCGTCTTTCATTTTTCTCCCAGGTATACCGGGCAGGGGGACAAACTTCACCAGGAGGCCATGGAAGCCTTTCATGGACAGTCATCACACATCACATGAGGAGGGACGATGCCGGAATGGGTTAGATATGGGTTGTATTTTGTCCTTGGCGGAACATTAGTGAGTGTCTCCACGTATCTGGGAAGTCATGGAAGAGGGTTCCTGGCTGCCCTGGCCAGCACTCTGCCGATCATCAGTGGAGTGACCTTTATCCTTATCTTCGTCAATGCCGGATCGGCTCCGACCGTCTCGTTTGCCAAACACCTGATTTGGCTTTCTCCCCCATGGTTTGTTTATGTGGGAGCAATGATTGCATTTGTCCCCAAGGTGGGGTTTTGGCCAGCATATGGGTTGGCGATCGGGTTATACTTGGCCGGAGTGGGACTGACTCGACTGTTTGTTGACTAGTAACGAACAACGCAAGAATGCCCCCATCAAGATATAGGGATTGTGAGAGAAGCAGTCAGGTATTGAGAACCAAGAATATGACGGAATTTATTAAACCGATTATTCACGCATTTTTAGTGTGTGACACCATTATCATCGATAGCCTGACTGGGAAAAAGAGCATCATTGGGGCCTTTACCCATCTCTGGGCCAAGTCATTTCCATGCCAGCACCCACAAGTCGGCGTCTATTTTTCGCTCACCGATGCGGAAGGCAGGTACGCATTCGAGATCCAACTCGTGTACCTTGATCAAGACCAGATTGTCGGCAAAGGTTCCCTCCCGCCAATTGACATTTCCAACCGGTTAACGACCCAGGACTTCGGCGTGAACATCCCGTATCTCGTTTTTCCAGGGCCGGGACGGTATGAATTTCGTCTGTATGCTGATGGTCATTTCATCACCCAAAAAGACTTCCAGGTTATCCAACAAGAATCTTCTCCTTCACCACAGTCCTAAGTCCATATCAGCTTTCTCGTCTGCCCAACACATCTATCGACTCCCCCTTTGCATGGAGCGGGGGACGGGAAATCCCACACGGCTCATTCCCCAATCCGGATAATTTGATCAATATCAGCAAATTGACTGGGCAGAAACATGCCCTTTCCGGCTAAATTCGACAAGAAGCAGCCACACCTTCCAGCAATCTCGACCTCAATTCCCAGTCTCTGCATTTTACCTTTTCCCTCTAATCACCGATGAACTACCCGGGAAGAGAGGCCCAACGGCCCCAAGGACCCAATCAAGATGTTAGAGAATAGGGGAAATTCCTTTCTCACCATAAAACCAGGACAAAATTACAACTTCAGAGAGGGAGATTTGCAATGGCTGCATCGCGCCACCAACAGGGAAAACTCCGCCTAGGCTGTCTGTTCATCCTGATCCTCTTCGTTTTGGGTTCCGGAACAGTCAATGGTCAGGTGGTCGGGGATGGGTACAACAACAGCCTGATTTATAAAATCCAATCTGATAAGAATACCGTCTATATTTTGGGATCGATCCACGTGTTGGCCGAAGAATACTATCCTCTCACCAGATCCTTCTCCTATGCCTATTACAATTCACAAAAAGTCGTCTTTGAAATTGATCCGGAAATATTATTTTCTCCTGACTCATTTTCTAAACACGAAAAACAGTACACCCTCCCAAAGGGAAAAACACTGGAAACGGTGCTCTCCCCAAAAACTTATGGGCTGGTCAAACAGAAGATTCAAGCCTTGGGAGGGAACATTCAGGCTTTCCAACAATACAAACCCTGGGTGCTCTATCTCACGTTAAGCGGACGATTTGATTCCTCTATAGATTTTCGGCCTGAATTAGGAATTGAAAATCATTTCTATCGCATGGCCAAGGATGCCGGAAAACCGACGGGCGGGCTGGAAACCATTCAAGACCAATTAAATGTGTTCGACACACTTCCGCTTAATATCCAAGATGCTCTTCTTCAGGAATCACTCGCCCCCACCGGTTCAAAGGAACGAGAACAAGCCTTTTTACATATGGTGAAAGACTGGCACCAGGGAAATCTCGACGGGTTGGAACAATTGGTGGAGTCATTCAAAACCTACCCGCTGTTCTACAAAAAACTTCTCGTCCAACGAAACCAGAACTGGATTCCCCAAATCGAATCGTTCTTACAAGAGGAGAAAAACGTCTTAATCATTGTGGGTGCGGCGCACCTCGCGGGAAAAGACGGATTACTCGCGCTGTTGAAAGAAAAAGGCCACCACATTGAACGAGTGTCTTATGCCATGCCCTAGAACGACAAAGGAGGGTCCCGTTACGGCCGATCAGCATCGGCCATGCCCTTTCGAGCCATCCAATCAATCATCTGCGGGCTCATCAATTTCATCCACCGACCCCACTGTCCTCTCCAGGACGTAAACACCAGTCGTTCCCGCCGGGTCATCCCCTTGATGATCATGTCCGCACATTTCCTCGCGGTTAAGAATCTGGCATGTCCTTCAAGAACTCGCCCGAAAGGTTGCCCAAGAGGCCCGAGACTTCGTTCATGAATTTCGGACTGCACAAAATCTGGGGCCACAATGGTTACGGTGACTCCCGTCCCTGCCAACTCAATACGAAGCGACTCAAAAAATCCGTTCATCGCATGCTTACTGGCACAATAGGCTGAATGAGCAGGCACTCCCGTCAAACTTGCGACGCTGGAGATTGCAACAATCCGGCCTTGCGTGGCCTTTAAGAACGGCAACGCCAATTTGGTACAGTACACGCTGCCGAAAAAATTCACCGCCATCACGCGTTGATACAGTTCCACGTCGTGAGCATCCTCCACCGTCGACCACATGGATATCCCGGCATTATTCACCAACACATCAATCCGGGAATACAGAGAAACCAGCTGTTGGATCATCACGGAACAGGCATGGGGATCCGTCACGTCCGTCGGGATGATCAGGGCAGACGCTCCCAGGCTTTCACAGGCGAGCGCCACCTCCTGCAAACGTGACCGATCTCTCGCGACAAGCACCAGCTGGGGAGCCTGTGGCGCCAACGCACAGGCGAGCGCTTTTCCAATACCCGATGACGCCCCGGTAATGAGAATCACCTGGTTTGTAAATTCACTCATCGTCCCTTCCTCAGGAATCGAAATGGGATGGACCCTATTGACAGATTTTTTTAACGAGCGTAGCATTACATCTGCGCTCATGAAAAACGATTATGAAAGGAAGGAGAGAATGAGCGTACATCTCCTTTCAAACCGCAAAGAGGAAAGGGGGTCTCAAATGGACGACCTTACTCCACCGGATCATGTAGGCCCATCGGCGGCGAAACCCGCCTCAGTCTCCTGACGGGCCTTCTCGTTTTCGCCGAATCATATCCCTACTCAAACACAAGCACGCCAAAGGGCATCTGCCAGTCGGCATTGCACTGAGCTTGATGATAATGAGTCACAAGAGGGATCTTCAACCTCCACATCTGGAAGATTCGGCCAAACCCTTAACGAGAAACGCGTCATTAGCCTACTGATGGGCCACGTTGAACATGAGGTTCACATTTTGTGGTGTACGCCACATAATCCGAGGGGCTCCCTATCACGGGACAAGCCCCTCGGGTTGTTTTTGATGCCGGCACCACAATCAGATAACCGTTCTTCACACCTTCTGCCACTCAAACCCCTGAATCCCTGATATGAGTATCCCTCCTACCCGGTTTCAACCATATTGCCTTGAGTTACCAGTCTGGGTCGCCGATTATCTTGTCCAACAACCGGAAATCTACCCGACTCAGGATTCCCGTATGGACCTGGTCATTAAGCTGGCGCAAATCAACATTCAACATGGTACAGGGGGACCATTTGGAGCCGGGGTTTTCCGCTTGGACACTCAAGAGCTAGTCGCGCCAGGGGTGAATCTCGTCATTTCGTCGAAAAGTTCAATTGCCCATGCTGAAGTCGTCGCGATACTGATGGCACAGCAAACCGTGGGCTCCCATAATTTAGGAACAATCGGGTTTCCCACCCACGAACTGGTAACCAGTTGCGAGCCGTGCAGTATGTGCCTGGGAGCGATTTCCTGGTCCGGCGTTCGGCAAATCGTCTGTGGCGCCAGAGGAAGCGACGCCGAAGCGGTTGGTTTTGACGAAGGCCCCAAACCTGCAAATTGGATTTTGGAACTTGAGCAGAGGGGGATTGCCGTGACCACGGATATTGCGCGAGCCAAGGCGGCGTCTGTCCTTCAGCAATATGTCCAAAACGGCGGAGAAGTGTATAACGGGCGGAAAGGGTAGATGAGGGCCATATTGCCTTTTCCCAATTTCAAGGAGAAACGCTGATGACTCCTAAACAGAACAAGTCACATGCTTTACACCCATCACCCATTACCCTCGCCATTGATATTGGCGGGTCCGGGATCAAAGGCATCCTGCTCAATCAGTCCGGCCAACCCATGTCTGAACGGGTACGAATGATCACACCAAAACCTGCTAGGCCACAGGCTATCCTCCCGCTTATTTCAGATATTGCCAAAACTCTTGGGCAGTTTGATCGGGTATCCGTGGGCTTTCCCGGCGTGGTTCATCAGGGGCGGGTGCATACAGCACCCAACCTGGATGCATCCTGGCCTGGAACCGATCTGGTTGGAGAACTGGAACGACAACTCAACAAGCCGGTTCGGGCGGCGAATGATGCGGATGTGCAGGGCTATGGAGCGATCAAAGGCCAAGGGGTCGAAATGGTCATTACCCTGGGAACCGGATTTGGAACCGCATTATTTATTAATGGGCACCTCGTACCAAATTTGGAGATTGCTCACCACCCCTTTCGGAAACAACAAACATACGAGGTACAATTGGGGGCCAGCGCACTGAAAAATGTGGGAAAAAAGAGATGGAATCTCCGTCTGGCCAAAGCGATTGACATATTAGATCGAGTGATTAATTTCGACCATCTCTATATAGGCGGGGGCAACGGAAAAAAGGTCACCATTACACTGCCACCTCATGCCACAATCGTCTCAAATACAGCCGGGCTCCTTGGAGGAATCGCGCTCTGGGCGGATCCCAATGTGGTCCTTCCACCTCAAACCAAGAAGCCTGGCAAAGGAACCACACGAAAACAGGCTCCTCGAAACAAGTCATCAAAAACTCTCCGGAAGAAAAAGGATTGACTCCCATACACGCCTCACCACTCAGCTCGGTCCATGCCAAGTTGCGCCTTACCTCCATCCTGAGGGAAATCGCCTAACCGGCACACCCCGCCATGATTCCTTACGGATTACCTCAACTTCTCTGGGTTGGTCTAGGTGGGTTTTTAGGGTCGGTAGGCCGATTTGTCATCTCCGGGTTCTTTAACCGCCTAAGCCCGGCTCTTGCCTTCCCCATTGGCACATTGGCCGTGAACATCCTCGGCTGCTTCCTGATCGGGTTACTCCATGGGTTGGCCGAGTCCCGGAATATGCTAGGAACAGACACCAGAATTTTTTTGTTTATCGGCGTTCTGGGTGGATTCACGACCTACTCGACCTTCGGTTTTGAATCCCTGGCACTCCTGAAAGACGGGGCCATGCTCAAAGC
>JBATLR010000292.1:0-4359 GCA_049289415.1 Nitrospirales bacterium | reverse complement strand
CTTGCGGGGATGCCGGAACATGGTGTGTGAGGATTGTCTTTCTGAGCCCAGGGCGAAGAATCTGTGCCCACAACGAACCTTTCCCCGGCTCAGCCAGATCCTTCGTTGCACTCAGGATGAGAGAGATCATTGCTCATGGCCAACATTGGTCATCGGGCATCTCTCATGATTTTGATCTCCCCGTTTTGGCCCTTACGTCTTCTCCAGATGGCGCCAGGCTACCCGCCAGAGGGATATAACAGAAGGGTGAAGACGCATTCACGTTTGGGAGCCTTTAGGAATTGAGACCTTCACGGTTGTGCCATGGTCAGGCTGACTTTCCACCGACAGGGTTCCACCCACCAGACGAACCCGTTCTCTCATGCTGACAAACCCCAAACCTCGGGAAAGAAGCCCGTCCACCTCAAATCCCTTTCCATTGTCGCGAATGGAGAGAATAATGTCCTGCCCTTCCTCCCTTAGCACGAGATGGACTGCCGAAGCCTGAGCATGTTTTGAAACATTTCGCAGGCTCTCCTGTGCCACACGGTACAGACATGTGCCCACCGCTTGGGAAATTTTTCGTGTTCCATCAGGCAACTCACACGTAACCGAGATCCCTTCCCACTTCTCAAAGTCTTCGCACAACGAGCGAAGAGCCAAGCCCAATCCCAGATCATCGAGAATCGACGGGTGATATTGGTAGGCTAAATGCCGAATATCATCGGACAGATTGGCGACGCTTTCATAGAGCTCCTGGATCATTGGCGTGACGAGATGATGATCCGGAAGGCCGTCTCGCGCAGCTTGCAACTTCAGGCTCAGAAGCGCAAGCCGTTGATTGACATCATCGTGCAGATCACGGGAAATACGCCGACGCTCCTCTTCCTGCGCAGACAGGAGTTGGGCCGCCAATGACCTCAGCTCCTGCTGTTGCCGTTCGAGCCGTTGATAGGTGGCTTGAAGAATGATTTCCGCTTCCTTTCTCGCAGTCACATCAATTCCTGTCGCAATGAATTGCTTCACCACCTTTTTCCCATCATACATGGCGGTCGTATTCCAATGAATCCATCGGCGCTGACGGTCTTTATCCACGACGGCCGCATCAAACGACCCAGATAAGGTCCCAGCCTTGTAAGACTCTATCTTCCGTCTAACCTCTTGTGCATCCTCTCCGGAATTCCCCCACAAATTCCAGAACGGCTCCCCAATCACATGTTCAAGGGAATGTTGAAATATTTCTTCCGACAACCGATTCATGCGAAGAATTTGCCAATGAGGATTCAGGATGACCAGGAGGGCTCCCGCTGCCTCCAACACATTAGAGACAAACTGCTCCTCGTTCTTCAATATCTCCTGCGCGTGTCGACGTTCGGTGACGTCTCGTAGCACGACGGTGAAGAGCTTCTTGCCTTGTTCTTTGACTTGCACTTGTGAAATGGTCGCTTCGATAGGAAATTCCTCTCCGCCGGTCCGGAGTCCGAAAATCTCCCTTGCCGCACCCATTTCACGGAAGGGCTTCGGGTTCCGGGCAAATTGTTGAAAATGTCCCTGATGGGTTGCACGAAACCGCTTCGGAATAAACCGGTCTATCGGTTGTCCAAGGGCGCTTGAGGCCCGACAACCAAACATGTCTTCCGCCGCTTTATTAAACAGGACAATTCGTTGACCTTCATCGATGGTCACGATGGCATCCATGACTCCGCCCATCACGACCGCCATCAAGGCCCTTTGCTCATCCTGCACGCTTTCGACTTGCTCCTGTATCGTGACATCCTCGACCGCGATTCGAAACACCCTTGCCATACTTGAAGGTTCCTTGGTCTCCAGGCAGCCTTCTAATCGGACCCGACGGGGAGTGTGGGCATGTTGCAAAGTCAGAATATCGGAACGGTGCGTGCCCTGTGTCTGCCTTAGAAAATCCAAATATCGTTTAAACGCCCGTTGATCGTCCGGAATGACATATTGTTCAAAATTCTTATTGAGGAGATCTACGCGTGATACACCCACCAAATGGCAAAGAGCCAAATTGGCCTCTAGAATGCAGTTATGGCCATCATCAAGGGTAACGTATCCTACCGGTGAAAAATCAAACAATGCGGCATACCGATTGCGAGTGACCTCAAGCTCTCGTTTGGCCTGACGCAACTCTTCGTTTTGCATCTCCAGTTCGATTTGATGGACCTGGAGTTCATGCACGAGATGCTGGACCTCCTCCAACGTCATCTTTTTTACCTGCTCGCGGGAGGGCATCAGCCCTATCTCCGCTTTTTGAGGTAATGGATGACTCCCGGTAGCTCGTTTGTTCTTTGGACTCATGCCTTTGCTTCTCACTTTGCGCGAAGGCGAACAGCAGGGTTTGCCTTGCCTGTCTCATCTCATGTCCGAGAGATTTTATCGGACATCCATCCTCACTAAATCCTCGTCATGCCAATACAACTAGGTATCCAGTTGTGACACGTTCTCTTTCCAAAGATTTTGCCAATTGGGACGATGATTGTATTCATGGGCAAATCCATTGGTGATGTTCCGGCCCCTTTAAATGGCCAAAGGAATGATGGGTGAGGTTCACCATCCATCAATTTAGACTTAATTCAGGTTTTGGTAAATCCATTACTGCCTCAAATCCAACGATGGAAAAGGCTAGCTGAAGTCCGGGAAATTTCAAAGAATCAGGGATGATCTTGAATGGGGATGGAATCTGAAGACGTGATCGTGAGGCTTTGGATGGCTTCGTGACAAGACTCCAAGGGGAGGCCATTTTGGGGGAAGCAATTTTCCTCTTCGGTTTTTCGGGCGGTATTTGGGATTGCAAATGCTTTGTTCCAATAGCCAGGGAAGCTTTCCCTCTAGGGGTAAATTTTAAATACCTCGTGAAAATTCCAATCATAGGCATTTTGGCTCAAAAGGTACAGCCCTTTCTGTCTCTGTCCCTCATTGACTCATCCTGCGACGCATGGCATCGGGCATTCATCTTTTTCAGTTTGCGATTGGGGTCCCCGCTCACCAGATCACGAGAATGACAGAGACGCGACATGTCCTAACCGTCATGAAGAGTGAGTCATCATCAGTCTCTTACCAGGGTAATTTTTCTTATTTCCTAGGGCAAACCCTAGTTCAAGCGATAGTGCGTTTGAGTTAACCTGGTTGCTTTGATTTCTTACACGTCCGGAAACATTCCCGGATGGACCATTTTAATTTTTTCCCAGGGAGGTGTGTCATGAAGTCTTCATTCCTGCTCGAGGGGTTCGTTGTCTGCCTTGCGATGGTGGGATTCGGTCACTCAGATGCGGATGCCAAGAGAATTTTCAACAAGGGAGTCGAGAAGGCCACGGCCGAAATCGCCGGTTGCACCGATCCCGAGATTCAGGGAAGAGCGACTCTGAAGGAACGTTTCACCGAAGAAGGCATCAAGGAAGTGGAAGTCTCCATGTTTGTGAAGGGATTGTCGGATGGCAAACATGCGGTCCACATCCATGAAGCCGCCGCCTGCGAGCCATGTAGCGCGGCCAAAGGCCATCATGATCCAGGAGCCATTGACCTCTACAGCGGCAACCCTAATGCACCGGACAGCCCTCATTTCAATCACCCGTTTCATATGGGAGACCTCGTGAATATTGAAGTCCGCAATGGGATAGGTGTCATGCATACCACCACGAACCGGATCACGCTCTCGGAAGGGCGCCTCAGTATTTTTGATGAGGGTGAAGGAGCCGATGCGGGCAGTGCTTTCATCATCCATACCAACCCGGACCTCTATTGTGACCTGGTGGGCGAGGATGAATTAGTTGCGGGCTGTGCGGGTGGCCCCCGGGATGCCTGCGGCATTATCGAACCCGTCACTCGGCATGATCGCTAACAAGCATCCGGTGTTGAC
The DNA here is from genome assembly GCA_049289415.1 of Nitrospirales bacterium. GTDB lineage: Bacteria > Nitrospirota > Nitrospiria > Nitrospirales > UBA8639 > Nitrospira_E. The sequence continues at coordinate 503 of JBATLR010000292.1, read as the reverse complement.
GGGAATTCCACTCCATACGTCCTCTGCGATAGCCTGTCCCGGATATATATTTTTTATATGTGGAATGGATCCAGGGTGAGGAAGACTGGGACCAACAGTTCGAAAGCTCTGGGGAAAGATGCTACAGTACGTGGGCAGCTCCACTGACATTTACATCTTTCCCCGAACTTTCCTCCGTCATACCATGACACGTTAACTGTTTTTCCGGTTCAATGTTTTCTCGCTGGCTATTTATGGTTTCGCCCTATTCTCAATGGGATTGGGCACCCCTTCCCTGCCTTATTCTCTCAACATTATTTCCGTCCTGACTCCATATTCCGGATTTGGCATAAGGTTTGATAGATCCTCTTTGTTATCGAATCCATGTTCTCCTTCGCTCACGATGGAGACGGCATGGTTCGAGAGAGTGGTTAATACATTCATTGCTTAAGGAACATACCTTGGTAAAAAACTTATACCGGGAGGTGACATGATGGAATGTTCCCGCTGCCATGGGTTGATGG
>JBATLR010000291.1:0-11071 GCA_049289415.1 Nitrospirales bacterium | reverse complement strand
CACTGGAATTGGAAAACCCTTTCTGGTCCGCGATGGAGGAATTGATAATGATCGACGCTCCTTCATTCAGAAGCGGCGAGGCTTTTTGAATATTGAAGAACAGGCCTTTGAAATTGACATTGACCATCCTATCGAATGTGGCTTCGTCTACAGTGTCAAATGGGCCAAAAATCGCAATGCCGGCATTGAGGAAGAGAACATCGATCCTTCCCGCCGTCTTGTGTATCTGTTGATACAAATCCGCGATGTCATTGAGATTCCCGGTATCCGATACGAAGCCGGCACTCGCTCCTCCGATCTCTTGCACTGCCGCTTCCACCGCCTCTTTCCTTCTTCCCGTAATGATCACCCTGGCCCCTTCAGCCTGAAATAATTTGGCTGTGGCCAAACCAATCCCACTATTGCCACCCGTAATGACGGCCACTTTGTCTTTGAGTCTTTGAGACATAGGAGTTTTCCTTTCAAGGTGGATAGAGAACATTCCAATTGTGTGTCACTCCAGTAAAACATTTTAGAATGAAATTTTCATCTCTCTTCCAACAACACATTGCAGAATGGTTCTGAGGTGTTTGTCATGAGACAACCCATCAGAGATCATTGTCATCTTCTTCCCATCCTCTCTTAATGGCTGCGGCTCGCTTCCGCTGTCTGGTAAACGCCCAAAACGCCAGAAGGGTGATCGCGAGCCAGACCATTCCGGAACTGGTGGCCACAGGGATCCAGCGATTCCAGAGTGTCTGCCGACTCCAGAACTGCTCTTCTGCTTGTGTGAGTGTCATAAAGGTGGTTTGCACAAAGGCTTCCGGAAAGGACATGCCTTGTTGGATTTTTGCCAGAATACGTTTGGGGGTATCCTGTCCTGTGTGTTCCAGGAGGTCTCGCGTAAAGGCGTAAGCCAGCACATAGGCCCGTCGGACAGAGGTCTCGTCTTTGACGAAGAGGGTATTGAGTTCATTCAGGGAGACTTGCGTGTCTGAGACCATTGCCCAGACTAATCGGGCTCGATCTTCCAAATCCCACCTTCGGGCGGCCATCATCGCTAATCCCTCATCAAACCATCGAGGCAAAGGCTGTTCTCCCGCCGCCCGATGGGCCAGGATATGGCCGATTTCATGCAGGAAGACCTCGTTGAGTGAATCATTCGGATAGGTCAAACTCCGGTCAGTGAGGAGCACAATTGTGGAATTCTGACTGACTGCGTAACCAGACATCCATTCCTGCGCTTCCTGTGCAAGGGGCGATTTGTTTGGCGCCAGGATGACTCGAATGGGAAGTCCTGGATGTTCAAGTCCCATAAAGTCCATCATACGCTGAAGCGCTTGTGGGTTGATGTCCTTCAAGTGGGCAGCTAAGGGTTCCAAGGATTCCGGGGCTTCAATGATGAATTGGGGGGAGGCGGCTCCTCTCACTAGCCCGGGGTGAGCCATCATCACCATGATCGTCAGAAAGAGGAGTTGGAGTCCAACCTTTGCAACATGACACTTGGATTTGCGAAATCGTTGTTGGATTCTGCAAAAACGCATTGGCTAGCCCAGGAGTGAGGTTTCTCTGAGGTAAGCTTGAAGGCCTGGATGGATTTCCGAATGCCTGGCTTCACATCTCTGCATTCAGGTGGTCAAGGATGATGCGGGCGTCGGTGATGGGATCCGTGGACATGGGCAACTGTGTCTGTTCGGTCACTTTGGTCAGAAGTCGTTGCGCGGCCGCTCTCACCGGTAATGGAAACGTGGTTTCTGCTTGGATCTGCCGAAGGTGATGCATGGAATCTCCCTTCCAGGTTGCCAGTTTCTTTTGCGCGGCCCATTGCTGGGAGGCCAGTGCAACGGCTCGTCTTGCGCAGACTCTGGCTAACCCATCGTTCCCATTTTGGAGCCCGTTGGCGGCTTTGATGAGTTCCTGTTCGATCTGTTCAGACCGATTCATGAATCCTGATGCGTGGTGTGATTGGCGTACAGTTCTCGCCTGGTCGCAATTCGATGGATGTGGACGACATGCTCGTCCGGGTCAATGGAATAGAGAATGCGCCAGTCTCCCACGGCGTATTGGACGAGACCGGGTAGATCGCCGTCCAGAGGTTCATGCCGAAGGTTGGCGACATTCGAGGCCAACCACTTGGTCTTATCCAACAGGCGCTGGGCCATACCCTGGTCGGTTGATTGAAGGTCGTCCAGGATTGAAGGCTGATAGGTGACGCGATACCAGGCCATGTCATCTCACCATTTGAGACCCAGTCGTTCAGCGACGGTTTCTCCCGTCACCCGCTCCTGGGAATTCAAGACTTGTTTTAATTGCGCGCGTACCTTGTCATCCAGAGCCAGGCCAAGATCGGGGTCGCCCAGCAGTTCACACAACCGGTCATCCACCATGCTATTAACCAGTTGTTTAAATTCTTTCTGAGAGAGATCGGAGATTTTCATTGTGAAGCCTCCATGCATGTCAGTAACTGAGCCTGTAATGTTTGATAGTTCTTGTACCTCATTTGATGAGGCTGAACGGGATGTCACGGGTTTTTGGTCCTTTTGCCTCCACCCAAAAGGCGTGCTCTTCAAGACACATCAAGCTAACTCTCGACCTCCGGACCGAAACCGGTATCTCCCGTCCATTCAAGAAAAAGTTAGAGAACGAAGTTTAGAAACTTCCAGCTTCCACGACATCATCGAGGCTGTTAATGTCCAGCCAATGTCCGACGGTGTAGAGCACCCTAATCGGATAGTTTCTTCGTAATAATTCCTGGAACAGGATGGCCATTCCTGCTTTCCGGTGATTCGGATCGGCAAGAAGTTCGGTAAGGATCTTATGCAATTGCGTGACACCTTGAGCCGAAACTTTAAAAAACCCCATCCAGACGCCATGAATCATATCCGAAGGAACGGCTCTGCCTAATTGCTTGAGATGAATCTGGGCGTTAAAGGCCTTTCGGGAATTCGGAGCGGTACATTCGGCAAATCCCCCAAGCCTCGTATAACTCGTTTTTTCCTGCCAGTCGCTATCCACAAAAATGACAAAATCATCCTTGGCTTGCAGCAGGGCCTGAGGAATGTACGTGTTAAACAAGACATCACCGTAGGACACGATGGTGTCCTGGAATCGGGCTTCTTTTGATTGAAGCGCTTTCAACAAGGAATCCAATTCTCCTGTTTCCGCGAAGGCATCGTTATCGACATAGGTCAGATTGGGAAGATTGACGGCTTCTTTCTTATATCCACGGACCACAAGAATCTCCTTGATGCCCACGCTGTTGTAGGCGTCAACGATATGAGCAAGGAGCGGGACGCCACGAATATTGACCATGGTTTTTGGTTTGTCTTCGGTGAGGTCCCCTAACTCATCCCCACGGGAAGCGGCGAGGACAATCGCCGATGCGCGGTCGGCACTTTTAGGAAGGTAGCGTTGCTCGGCTTCCATGAGTTCATCGGCACCTTGCAGACGAAAAACCTCAGAGACCGGCACAATGTTATCCTCAATGAATAAAAGATTTTCTTGTTCCTTGAGGACGCGGGCGGTCGTTTGCATGGTGGCGACTGCAGCGCGGAGCATGTGATTCGCCCAAATCACCATGGAAAAGCCATGCTGCCGGAACACATCGGTGGGAGTGGAATAATATTTTGTCGGCACAATGACCACGGGTGATCGATTGCTCCATTCCCGCTTGAACGCCAGAATCTCATCCGGCACCGCCAGCGCACTATGAATCAAAATGCCATCCGCCCCGGCCTGGCGATACGCCTCTGCCCGTCGCAAGGCTTCCGCCAGTCCCCATCCGCAGATGAACGCTTCAACCCGGGCAATAATGCAGAAATCCGGATCGGATTGCGCATCTTTTCCGGCTTTAATTTTTCCACAAAATTCTTCCATGTCGGCCATGGGCTGTGTGTCACCCTTGAGAAAGCTATTCGTCTTTGGAAACAACTTGTCTTCAATGCACACGGCCGCGATATGCCGTTGTTCCAATTTGCGAATGAGACGCTGCATATTATTGAAGTTGCCGTAGCCGGTATCTCCATCGAGTAGAATCGGAATGCGGGCCGCGTCAGACATAAATTCCAGATTGTCCAGGACCTGGGTCCAACTGGCCTCGTTGTTATCTCGTACGCCGAATTGAGCCGAGATCGAGAGTCCGCTGGCCCAGATGCCATGGAATCCTGCTTCTTCCACGATCTTGGCGCTAAGCCCATTGTGAGCCTCGCAGATAAATTCAAGCTGGGGAGACAACAGGAGCTTTTTGAATTGTGTTGATTTTGATAGCTGGTGTTCGCTTGGCATAATCAGTAAATGTGAAAGTGTTCCAGGTCGTTCAATGAGGTACTGGAGTCTACATCAAGGGGAATCCTGGTGCCAAACCTTTCCATATCTGAAGGAAGCCGGGAATACGTTAGGGTTTGGTATCTGTCGGATGAACGTGTGGGCAAAATGAATGAGCCCAAAGCTTATGACAGTTTTTGAAGGTGATGGAGCCCAGGATAAGGGCATAGCCACGAAGCCATGCCCTTGTCCAGATGAACAGTGAACAATTTATGGAGTGCGGCTGGTGATCTCAAGAAGGTGATAGCCAAACTGGGTTTTGACCGGGCCGTGGACCTTGCCGAGTTCGCCGCTAAACACAACCTCATCAAATTCTTTGACCATTTGACCCGGGCCGAACTCGCCCAGATCGCCACCTTGTTTCCCTGATGGACAGGTGGAATGTTCCTTCGCGGCGGCAGCAAAATCTCCACCACTCTCAATTTGTGTTTTTAAGTTTTTGCATGCTTCTTCTGTTGAAACCAAAATGTGACGGGCGCGCGCTTTCGCCATGAGCATTCTCCTTCTGGGCTAGAAAATTGGACAATGGTCCTTTTCTCATGATTGACCGGCCGAGGTCAAATTTCATGAGAATCTACCAGTGAAATTCTTTGTTCCTTAAGTATGGTTGACGGGCGAATGTGTTGGTGATCAGGAGCGGGTCCGATGGACGAGGCTCAGTCAACGTGTGAGACTGAAGGCCGGTGAAAGAGGGAAAGAGTCCTGGTAGAAGAGCAGGAGATTCGCAAGAACGAGAGGCGGTGATGGAGTTGATAGATTAGTTGTCGGGATTCATTGCCAGGTAATCACAAATAAAATCCAAAACCAATTCGTCAAAATTGTTGAAAATGGTTTTGACCCCACCCGCCGTTACGACGCCTTGTTCCCAGGTGATGGCGTGTCCCGTGGAGGAGTTATGAACAAGGGCTACCAGTTGGTGGACTTCAAGGTCGATCCGACAGGCGTAACGCTTGGGGCCCAAGGGAAGAGCCGCCATATTGACATATAGATAGGGCTCTCCGGGCAATTTGGCGGCTTCGAGTTCTTTCACCAGGCGAATCCCCGCCGTTTGCAATTGTGCTTCCACGCGTTTGCGCAACTCACTTCGGTTCAATACTCCCCTCAGTTCAGGACCTAAGTCCTCAACAACCACATAGATGCCATGTATCCCCCGTAGTGATTCTTTCCTCAGCATAGGATGATCAACCTCTCCGTCAATTCGTTCTAGCCAATAACAAGTGTTCTGCGTCCGCTCAGGGATTGTAGACTGATTCCCTAAGTCTTGTCCTCTTTTGCCTTGCGCAAATAATCACCAAGGATTCCCCGGCTGTGTTCATCATCGTGGCAGTATACGCAGAGGTTCTCCCAGTTCGATCCGTCCGGTGGATTGTTGTGGTGATTGCCGTCTTTGTGGTGCACCGTGAGTAGATGTCTGGTCTTGAGGTCAAATTCTCTGGCGCATTTGGCACAAATGAGGCCGTGAATCTTCAGTGACTGTTCCCGATAGGAGTTGTTGCTTGAGGCTGAAGGCTTTGGTCGCAGTCCTTTGAGGAGTTCGTCAATGGGTTTGTCGACGGCAGGTTTTTGGAGCCGGCGCAGTTTGTGCCGACCCCGGTATGCATTCCCCATGATGAGCGTCCTTTCAAATGATGGCGTCGTGGTGGTCTGTCGCCAGCGCTGAATAGCCGCGTGAATTCATTGCCAGGATTCTCAAAGTTTTCCTGGTCTTTGTCAATGCGATTTGGAAGGATACCGCGTTGAGCATGCCTAATGTGTTGTCAACCGTTGGATGCAGCCTTCGCGATGGTTGGTGAGGAATCGTGTGGTGTGAGGTCTGCGAGCCCTATGCGGTAAGTGGTAGTATGATGATGAGTTATGCGGATAGGGTTAGTCTGATCATTCCTTTTACAGGCACCCGCTTCGAGACGGGTGCTCTTACCAGGAGGGTGCCATGTTTGGTCCAATTACTCTTCCATTTGGGGCGAAAATGTTGTTTAACACCGTCAAATTGAAGCCCGGCGTTTCCTTCGATCAGGTGGAGCTGGCCGTTGGAGAGATGTGCATGGTCGTCAAGGAAACCTATGGCGGAGACAAAGGGGGGTTCATCGCCGGGCAGGTGTTCAAATTTTCCGGTTTCGTATCTGACGAAGGGTCCCTCAGTGAATCAAAAACCGCAGATGACCATTACGCGATTGTGACTTATTGGAGTTCATTTGAGGATCACGAAAAATCTCATGCCGATGAACTGTTCAATAAGACATTTGCCGCTTTGGCTACGATGTGTTCTGAAACGAAAGAACTCGGCTACGATATGCTATGGCAGGGGGCGGCGAAGACTTCATAAGATTTTCAACAGAGGAGAACTCCGTCACCCACCTGGTCAGGAGTCGGTCTGCCCGGTCGCTGAGGAGATGGGTTGCCTCCTAATTAGATGGGCAAGCGCGAAATCGCAACCTATCCTGATTCAGGCATTCCCACAACATTTTTTATACTTCTTGCCGCTGCCGCAGGGGCACGGATCGTTCCGTCCAATCTTGGCCTCGGTACGAACGACGGTTTGAACTCCAGGACTTTTGCCGTCAGTGAAATACCAGGTCCCCTCATGTTTCCGAAACTCGGCTAGTTCATGATGGATTTGAGGGCCTTCTTCGGTCTCAAACGTGGCCTTGAATTCGACCAGGCCCGCTTCATCCTCCGTTCCACCCTGTTTCGTCGCAAGAATTTCTAACCCTGTCCACTTGGTGGTTTCTGCCCACTTGCGATTGGCTTCAAGGTCGATGTCGTGTTTGGTTTTGGGGTCATGGGTCTTTTCGATAAAATCCATCTGGACTTGCGTATAGGCCGAATATCTGGCCCGCATGAGTTTCTCCGCAGTCTCCGCCTTTTTCACTCCTGTAATGATGGGCTCACAGCATTGCTTGAAGGTCTTTCCACTCTGACACGGACACTGCATATTCGACTCCTTTTATAAGTGAAGGCAAATGATGATGGACTCTTGTACGTCGCGAGTGCCAGAAAAGTCAAAAGGCCCGGCATCTAATTTTTCTCGAAAAGTATTGGAGGGTCCCGTGAGTTGTCTTCCGGCTCCTTATCTCTCTCGTCCCTCTCCGAATGGCTGGTCTATCAATGTGTCTTGAAGTAATGGTTGGAGGACCTCATTGAATATCACTTTTCACGCATTGCTTCCATCTATGATATGGTGGAAAAACGATTCTAAGGCCTTTGGCTGCTGGACGTATATCTTTTTTCCTCTCCTGTGTCTGTGGTGTAAGTGAGGCGAATCCGTTTATATAACTCATCATTCCAAATCCTACAGATCAAAATGAAAATTGATGCATTGGCAGGATGAAAAGGAGCAGAATTCCTATCGTGCGACATTCCCAAAAATTTGAAATTGCCAGGTTTCTAGCGGTTTTGCTGGATCGGCGCTATACCATTCCGGGGACATCAATTCGGATTGGTTTGGATCCGATTATTGGTTTGATCCCCTATGTGGGGGATGCCATCGTGAGTGTCGCTGGGGCATTCATTCTTGTTGTGGCTGCTCAATCCCAACTTCCCAAAATTGCCTTAGTCCGCATGAGTCTGAACATTGCGATAAACGGCATGGTTGGCGCCATTCCCATTCTCGGTGATCTTTTTTCGGTCTGGTTCAAAAGTAATGTGAGAAATATCGAATTGTTGGAGCGATATGCGGTTAGAGATCGCCGTACCTCAACCCTAGGGGATTGGGTTTTTGTGGTGGGGTTATTGTTAGGAATCGCTTTCGTGGTCGTGGGTACGGTCGTGGGGATTATCTGGCTTCTCACGCGTGTCTGGGAAATCCTACAGGGCATGCCATGAATATTCTGCTTATTGCAAGGGAAGAATGTAATCCCGTGTGTCGCCTGTTGATGATCGATCTGGTTGAAGCCTGATCTCAAATCTTGAACGGTCGTCCACCGATAAGGGGCCTAACCGTTATCATTTTCTTGACTCCGTATATTCAAATTTTTTCATGGTTTGTGGAGCCTCCTATTTTTCCCCGTCATGAGATCCTTGAAGGGTTACACCGATTGAGATGGAACTCAAGACGGACACCTGGCAGGAGAGTATTTTTCCTACCATGGAGCCGTGCAGGGATTTATGAATTGGGCAAATCCAGCTAAATATTAGCATTGGGGGATTACGCAGATGTAACGCGTGGCTACCCACCGTAATCTTTGCATTATCAACCGGTTGCCTGCCAATTGTCGAAACTGGGGACAGTTTACATGGCTTTTCATTCAATCTGGCCCTCATTCCCATTCCTGTGTGCCCATTGGGGTTGAACTCCTTTCATTTCAGAAAGTGTGGATATTATTGGTTAATTGAGTTAGGGTTTTTTTCGGGCGGATCGCCAGAAGAGATTGTTGGGATGTGGCCAACAAAGAGAAAGAAATCGATCTTGAAAATTTCATGTGGGATGCTCATCATAATTTGGAAAATACCCCATTATAAATGCGGGTGATGTGTTGAAGTGATGGTTTAATAATTGGCTTTGTTATTTGGCAGACTCGGGAGGGAAAGCCATGAAGACTCAAGCCCAAATAGTCACCGCAGTCATGTTCATCATCGCGCTTGTTCTCTTCGCTCCACGAATCTATGCATTGGAGACGGCCCGGGTAAGCGTCAGCACGGCAAGCGTGCAGTCCAATAACAATAGTTTTCAGCCGGCCTTGAATGAAAACGGCCAATTTGTGGTGTTTCATTCTTTTGGGTCCAACCTGGTAGCGGGTGATACCAACAGTGATCTAGATGTGTTCATTCGTAACCGGCAGACCGGGGAGACCATCCGGGTGAGCGTGGCGACAGCAGGAACCCAGGGGAATTCCCTCAGTCGAGCCCCGGATTTGAGTAATGACGGAAATTTGGTCTCATTCGAGTCCGATGCTACCAACATGGTTGCCGGGGATACCAATGCAAAACGAGACATATTCGTCCGCGACCGTCAGGCGGCCACGACCACCCGGGTGAGCGTGGCCACGGGTGGGGGACAGGTTAATGGCAACAGCTTTAATTCCTATTTGAGCGGAGATGGTCGGTTTGTGGCATTTGATTCGGTAGCCACAAATCTTGTCGCGGGGGATACGAATGCAGTCAGCGATGTGTTTGTGCATGACCGGCAGACGGGCACGACCACGCGGGTCAGTGTGGCAACCGGGGGCGTTCAGGCCAATGGTGGAAGTTTTTTACCCGCTCTCAGCACGGATGGGCGATTCGTGGCGTTTCATTCTACGGCCACCAACCTCGTGGCAGGAGATACCAATGGAGGCAGCGATGTGTTTGTGCATGACCGGCAGACGGGCACGACCACGCGGGTGAGTGTGGCCACGGGTGGGGGACAGAGCACTGGATCGGGAGGGTCATCGCCTGTCTTTGCTCCCGATATCAGTGCGGACGGGCGATTCGTCGTTTTTGAGTCGATATCGAATAACCTGGTGGCGGGAGATACGAATGCAGTCAGCGATGTGTTTGTGCATGACCGGCAGACGGGCACCACCACGCGGGTCAGTGTGCCGACAGGCGGGAGTCCTCAGACCAACGAGGAAAGTGTCGAGCCAGCCATCAGCGGGGACGGACGGTTTGTGGCGTTCCTGTCCTACGCCACGAATCTTGTGCCAGGCGGGACGAGTGGAAACGGAGACGTGTTCGTCCACGATCGCCAGACAAACACGACAACCCAGATGAGTGTGTCGACCTCAGGGGTCAAGGGCAATGATTTTAGTTGTAATCCTGCCATCAGTCCGGATGGGCATATTGTCGGAATGTTCTCCGATTCGACTAATCTCGTTGCAGGCGATACCAATGGGGCACGGGATATTTTTATCCGTGATCGTTCTGTGACCTTCGATCTGGATGGGGATGGTAAAGCAGATATTGTTTGGCGCAACACGAGTAGCGGGAGTGTAGAGGCATGGCTGATGAATGGGACCGCGTTGGCCAACGCCGGTTTCCCGGGGGACCTGCCGTTGGCATGGGAGATCGCAAAGGTGGGTGATGTGAATGGGGATGGCAAAGCGGATATCGTGTGGCGCAACACGAGTAACGGGGCCGTGGCCGTATGGTTAATGGATGGACTGACGATCACGTCGGTCGGATTCCCGGGAAGTAGTCCCACGAATTGGGAGATTGGGCAGGTCGGGGATCTGGACAGGAATGGCACGGCGGACTTTGTCTGGCGCAACACCATCAATGGCGCCACAGCGCTCTGGTTGATGGATGGCGCAGCGATTAAGTCCACCGCTTTCCCCGGCGGTGTGCCGTTGGCCTGGCAGATCGTGGGGATCGCTGATGTGAATGGAGATGGCAGGGCTGATGTCATTTGGCGGAAAAACACCGGCGTCGTGGCGTTATGGTTGATGAACGGGTCCACAATCACGTCGGTGGGCTTTCCGGCCACTGTCCCCTCGGGGTGGAACTATGAGGGGTCAGGGGATGTCGATGGCAATGGGACAAGAGATCTGTTCTGGAGCAATGCCAGCAGTGGAGCTGTTGCGGTGTGGTTGATGAATGGAGCCTCCATTGCCTCATCCGCTAACGTAGCTAACCTGGCCTCTGACCGGGAAATAGAGCAAGTGTCAGATACCAATGGGGATGGGAAGCCGGACCTCATCATAAGGAATACCGTCACCGGGGCAGTGTCAGTGTTAGTGCAGGGGGGAGGGAGTGGATCCCCCGGTACGAAATCGCTTGACTGGGAAATACAAAATTAGGTCGATCATTCCGTGGAGGATGACTGATCAGGCATCTGACTCCGAAGGGATCAGAC
>JBATLR010000290.1:0-11419 GCA_049289415.1 Nitrospirales bacterium | reverse complement strand
ACAGCAATCCCTATCCAACCCATTTAATCGATAACAGACCATGGCCTAAAATAACCGTAGTAACCCCAAACTATAACTACGGTGAATTCCTTGAAGAAACCATTCGCTCCGTCTTACTTCAGGGATACCCCAACCTTGAGTACATCATCATTGATGGTGGGAGTACCGACTGCTCCCTAGAAATCATTAAGAGGTATGAGCCTTGGCTTGCCTATTGGATGACCCAGCCCGACCAGGGTCAAAGCGCAGCGATCAACAATGGTTTCCGGAGGGCATCGGGCGAAATCATGGGGTGGTTGAATTCTGATGATTATTACCAACCCCACACGCTCTTTCGGGTTGCCCTTGAGGTCAATCTGGAGAAGAAGAAATACATCGTGATGGGAGAGGTCCATGAAGTAGATGCCAGCAGAACAATCATCCGAAGATGGAAATCAAGGGTGCCAACATTGTATTCGCTTCTTTTTCAACCTCGCTTGTGCCTCTTGCGCGGCGTAGTGGTGATGCCCTGCCAACCGTCCGTGTTCTGGCACCGCAAGGTCTTTGAGTCACTGGGACTGTTACGAGAAGACCTGAAGTATGCCATGGACTATGATTATTGGTTGAAAGCACTCAGGAGCAATTATAACTTTCAATATATGGCTGAAGTTCTTTCCAATTACCGATTTCATGCTGGCTCAAAGTCAAATCACGGGTGGCAGATCTTTTACCCAGAATGGCGAGGTGTAGCGAAAGAGAACTTTTCCACGCTGACTCCACGACAAAAGATATCCGCGGAAATCTATTGGTGGTTTCTACTATTTCCCCTTTCGATCCTCACCTTGCCCTACAGGGTCTTTTCGTATGTCGTCCTGGATATCAAAAGGGGCTAGGTGCTGTGCCGACGCTAGTGTTCAAACTCAGTGGCTCTTGAAGGTATTGTCAATTTAACGCATGTTTGGCACACTCGGGGGCATGAATTCCAAATCGCCCGGCTATCAATGCCATCATTTTCCGACCGGAATTATTCGTCATGCGATGTGGTTGTAACATCGATTCTGTCTGAGGTTTCGGGAAGTGGAGGGGTTTCTGGTTAAACGATGCTTTATAGCCAGCTATGAAACCCTTCGCCAATGGTGGCAGAAGTTTTGCCCTGCCTATGCAGGCAAGCTCAAGAAACGACAAGATCGTTCGTGTGTTACTTGGCAACTCGATAACATGTTTATTGCGGCGAGCCGTGGACCAAGACGGTGAGAGGATTGATATGCTTGTGCAACTCCGACGCATTCAAATGCAGGCCGTCAATTATCGCCTACTGCGCAGCCAGGCCTTTCGGGTCTGGAAGGAATCGGTGTGTGCATAAGGGGTGAGACAAAACCCGTCTCAATGTGATCACATCAAGTTCAATGAACAATGCCCCACGATGGGCAGGAGACCTGAGCATGGCGAGCACAACTGGTATGAGAGGGGGAGGCTTCTACGATGCGCACTCATCGGGGCAGCGCGCGGCAATGGACGAATTTCTTCCCTGGGTCGTAGATGCCATGGCCGATCTGCCCTTGCCGACGAGCGGCTCGCCGATTGCGCTGCTTGACCTCGGTTCGTCGGAAGGGGCCAACGCGATTCATGCGATAGGGGCGATCATCAAGGCGCTGCGCGAACGCACCTCGGCCGACATTTGGACTTTTTTCGATGATCTGCCGACGAACGACTTCAATCAACTCTTCGCCAACCTCTTTCCCGATGCGACATCCTCGAGTCGCGCTGCCGGTATCTATCCCGCTGCCGTCGGCGGGTCGCTCTTCGAGCGTGTCGCTCCGGCTTCGAGCCTTGACATCGCGACGACCTTCAATGCGGTGGGCTGGATGTCCGCGTTACCCCAGACGCGCCTGCCGCGGTTCATCTCCCCTTCGCCACCGGCGCAGCGTGCGTTTCGCGAGGGCGTCTCTGTGAGCCAGGAAGAAAGAGCGGCTTTCACGAAACAAGCCCATGAAGACATCCTGAGTTTCTATCGGGCTCGTGCCGCCGAGCTGAAGCCCGGCGGAAAGCTACTCGTTCAAGTCTTCGGACGCAACGAGAAACACGACACCGCAAATGGAATTATTGACGGTCTAAGCGACGCGATGCTGGACATGGTGGAGGAGGGTCGCCTGACGCGCGACGTCTACGAGAACTTCGTCTTCCCCGTCTACTATCGATCGCTTCCGGAGTTGTTGCCGCCGACCGGAGAAAGCGGGGAGCCGCCGGCGTTCCGCGTCGATAAGGCCGAGGCCCGCGACTGCCGAGTCCCCTTCAACGAGGAGTTCGCCCGCAGTGGGGACTCCTGCGCCTGGGCCGAAAGCTACGCTGGGTTCATTCGCGCGTTCTCGGAACCCGTTGTGACGTCTGGCCTGCCGAACACCCCGGATCGGCCACAGCTCATCGATGAGCTGTACGCTCGAATGACGAAGCGATTCGCGGCCGATCCCGAGCGCTACGAGTTTCATTTCATTTCGCTGGGTGTATTGCTGACGCGGGTATTGTCAATTTAACGCGGGTTTGGCTGACTGCGCTGCAAGAAAAAACCAACAGTTGGCCACCAACGATACCGTTTTCCCTCTGAAAATAATAACACGCTGTTTGGGTCTACCATCGATTTTATCTCAGCTTCCATGAGATCTAAGACCATTTAGCTGAACGTGAAGTCACAGTGATTTATGAAACTGTTCGTTTGTAGTGTCAGAAGTTTTGGCCTTCCTACGCACGCAAGCTCAAGAAACAACAAGGGCGGCTGGGGGATACTTGGCATATCGACGAAGTGTTTGTGACCATCCAAGGGGAACGGCAGTATCTGTGGACCGCCATAGACCAAGAAGGCGATACCATTGATATCTTCGTACGACCCCGGCGGAATCAGCTTGCGACTGAACGCTTTTTTCGTCTCTTGATCAAAGGTCAATGCGGTGAACCCGGGTGGGTGGTCACCGATAAGCTCCAAACCTCTGACGTCGCTCACCGTACCAATATGCCGTCGGTGAGTCACATCAACCAGGTGTATGCGAACAAGCGAGCAGTCGTCTCTCATGAACCGATCCAGCAATGGGCCCATCGCATGTGTGGGTCCTCTTCATCGACTTAGGCTCAATGTTTTCTGATCTTGCACAGACCCCCCAGAATCTTTTTCGGCTCGCCCGCCACCTGAGGCAGGCGGTTGTTACGCACGAATTCGTTTAAGATTTGGCAGGGAGCGGTGTGCGCATAGGCTGATAGCCCCTTTCATTGGGCGTGCACTGCATTAGACAATCCGAATCCTTCGGGTGATCTGTCCGTTGCTTTCCCAATAGGTATGCTTCTGCGCAATGCGCGGATCATCTGCAGCCGGTTGCACTCTTCCCGCTTTATCGATGGCACGAGACACAATGGTGTGTTCACCCGACTGGGCTTTCCAATCGAGGTGCCAGAATTTCCAGGCGAATTCGTGTTCCTGGCCACGCTCGATGGTGGCCGGTTTCCACGGCCCATTATCAATTCGAACTTCGACCTGTTGGATGGGGCCACCCCACGCGGCCCCAAAAATGCGATACTGGCTGTTTTTCTTTGTTACTCGTGCCGTGACGGATTTTGGCAGAGCCCGACCGACTACTTTTTGAGTCCACACAGTTTGGCCATTGGGTAACGATTCTTCCCGAATGGTCACATAGTCTTTTGCCATGAAGCGACCTGCCCACCTGGTATCAATGACCTCAATGCGTGTTATCCATTTCACGTTGGCGACTCCATACCACCCCGGTGCAATCAATCGAACCGGAAAGCCATGGAGGTGCGGGAGGGGAGCCCCATTCATTTCATAAGACAGAAGATTGGCGGGTGCCAGGGCCTCTTCAATGGACATGCTGCGGCTAAAATTTTGTGGCATCTTCATGTTCCGCACTTCTTCCTCGCCTTCGTCACTTCCGAAGAAGACCACGTCAACTCCCTTTTTCTGAATGCCGGCCTGCCGTAACAGGGGGGCCAACGGTGTGCCTGTCCATTTGGCATTCCCTACGGCTCCGACAAACCATTCAAACCCATGGTTGCCGGCACATTCAATGGTGAATATCTCTTCCTGTCTCGGAAGGGCTTTGATTTCCTCCAAGGAGAACACGCGAGGGCGATCGACTAAGCCCCCGATTTCCAACCGCCAATCTTCAGGACGAATCACTGGGCGATTATAGTGACTGACATCAAAAAAGTCAGAGTTGGGAGTGATCCAAGATCCTAATGTTTCCCAATTGATTTTGCTGAGATCCCCATACTGTTGTATCGCTTCCTTGGGCGGTGGAGGTGGTTGATCTTGGAAGGGAATGACCTGTTCGCCACTCGTTGACGCCCAGAGTTGAGAGGCAAATGGAGAATCCAGGAGGGTGAAGGCGGCCAAGAGGCCTCCCCCCTTTTTGAGGAAATTCCGTCGGGAGATCCCCGGCCGTTGACGGGAGTTCTCTTCGGGTTGTAAGCCTTGCAGCGGGGGAACCGCTTTTTCTGCATGAACAGGCTCGCCTGGTTCGGCGGGGTGATGACGCCACCACTTTTTTACGGAAAGATGTTGTTGGCTCATGACGGTTTCTCCTTCAAAATTTAGGGGGTTATTTCTCCAATCCTTTTCATCGCTTGGTTTCGTACAGCCTCCTCTCCCACTTCCCTTCAAGAAATGCCCGCCAGGGCTCCCTGAATCCTGGCCCCTTGTTGTTCCGTGATGAAGCTGGTGAGGACCTTCATGAAATGGGGATGTTGGGCCCCAGAAAGGATGTACTGCCACCGATACGCCTTGAGGAGTCCTTTCTCGACCGTTTGACGTTGGACTCCAGGCACTTGCCGGCCACAGGTACGGGCAAAGTACTCTCCATCAGCCTTGGCCTGGCCTTGCAGGATTCCATCGACGGCTCCCATTAATTCAATAAATTCATCGACCGCCCGGTCTCTGGCTTCCCATGAGAGGGTCTTGTCGAGACGCCTCCATTCCAATTCATCCATAATGGCGTGTTGGCTTTCTTCCAACCAGTGATATCGGAACACATCTTTAAAAAGCGGGGAGACGTTTTGATCGGGATCAATGCTGGACCGATAATGCAATTGAGTGAATAATTCAATATGCAGGGTCAGAGCTAATACGGCCCATGTACTTTTACTCAAGACTACCCTGGCCACGGCATTAGGATCTGGCAGGAAGGTATACCCAGGGGCCATTTGGGCGCCGGCTAATCGTTCAATGCGTCGAAATAAGTCTTGGTGTTTTAACTCTTCGTCGCTAAAACGAACCAAGGCCTCGAGCGCCGTTTGGTTTCCCAACCAATGCTCTTGGCTCACCTCGAGGACCTTGGCATTAATAAATCGTTCCACCAACCCAAATACATTGGCATAGGTCCGACCTTGCACCTGGCTCAGGTAGCGTTGTTCTTCGGACGTTAAAAATTCAAGCTCCTGCACTTTCGATAACCCATCAGGGAGAAATTTTTGCTCGACATCGAACTGTCGGTGGCGCAAGACATCCTTGTCGATCTCCCACCTGACACGTTGGGAGGCGGCAATACAACGGGCATAGGGATCAGTAGAAGCTTCTTCCTTGCTGAAGGCCCTGGGAGCAACACCGTTTCCATCCTCGCTTAACGATCCCCTCTGGGGTAGGGCTAGTGTGTGAACAGTCATGGCAATGCCTCCTTTGTTAAATGGTGAACGGTTAAAATGAGCGAGTAAGTGGTTATTGGATCCTCATGGTTTGAATGAATGTCCACCGTCTCTTGGTACTACACTTGTTGTGGATTCTGTTTTTTCCGCTCTACGTTGTCCGTTTTTCCCTCTGTCATGGTTATAGCAGCATGTGTGCCAATGCATCTCCAGCTACATTCATCAATTGGTTCAATGTCTTATGGAAAAAGTGAAGAGCTATTCGATCTTACGAAAAATCGCAATTCGCGAGATTTCGGCAGTGACAATCGTGAGATTTCACAAAATGATTAAGATGCTGCACAGCTTTTGGTTAAATTGCCCTTACCCTGAAGTGGTGTAGGGAAGGGGAATGGTGGAGCGGCAAGGCGACGGAAAAGGCCCATTGAAGGCCCGCATTAGGAATTCGAGACCCACAGGAAAATGGCGGACTAAAGATTGATCTCAAGCTCCTTGGATCAAGTCATCTCTAGTTTTTTTTGAGCGATTTTGTCACAGTAATTTCCAGACCAGAATAGGTAAGGAATACAGGGGTACATCTTGGAAATCACTTTGCCTTCAGTAGAAAAAATTCTCTTTGTTTGGTTGGCAACACTGCTCTTGTCTGGCTGTATCTCAAGTCAGGCAAAATATGAAAAGCCTGAATCCTTAACCACCCAGGCGGTTGAAGAATGTCATGCCGTTAAAGAAAGACAAGAACTAATATCACAATTGGAATGGGCCAAATGCATTAACCCAAAAGTCACGGAAGTCCCGAAGGCTGCAGAGTTTTCCCTACACATCGGGTTAACAGCGTCGATGACTTTTGAATATCAAACATACAAGAACTACCCTGGACCCGGTGGATGGACAGACTTTCCCCTGAGTCCTAATAAATGGAAAAGCCAACTGCATATGACAAACGAGGATGCGGGAGTATTCGAAATCATTCCTATTTTCCTCTTCAACGAGCGATATAAAAAAGATACCCAGTGGATTGAGAACTCTATGGCCATTGGTCCCCTTCACTATCAAGCAAGGTTAAGGAGGGAAGTGTCTTTCCCGGTAAGAGGAGTTCCAGAATACGCCCCAGGAGTCGTATCCGAGAATGTGTTCCTGCAAAGGAACCAACATGACTTTCCCCCTTCCAAAGAGGAGACAGGTGGATTTTATAGTGTCCTCAATATGAGGGCGTCGCTTCAACAGGCTGGAGAACGCCAGCGCTGGAGCCGTCAAGCTCTTTCACCTGGGAACACGCTGGATATTGAATGGGATTCATGGAGTCTTTGGGCGTTTCCGGAACACATTAGACAAACGCAGGATCTTTTCGTTTCAACCCTTGGACCTGTCATGATCAAAGCTGGAAAGAATACCAATTACGCCGTGATTCCTGTTGTGGAGTTCGCAGCAGACAATCCTAAAAATTACCAGAGGCTCAACGGGAAATACGTCCAGTTTATCGAGCTTTCAATCACCGGAATTTCCGGCATTGAGAGGAGTTCTCCAGAAATTCACGCCTTTCTTCAAGCCCTATTGAAAGAATTCCCCGAAAAGTATTGAATCCAGTGGGTGAAAGGAATCGTTAAGCGCGGGAAGGGGATAGGCCTTCTACCTCGAACCACAGGAGAAAGAAAGCCCAAACAATCTGCATTCGCAAAAAGATGATTCTTGTAAGGCTTGGTAATTTAGGCAAAGCTAGGGGCGCTAGTGCGACAAACATTCAGATTCCAAATCAGCGCTTTCTCCAGGCTTATTCACAACTATACAGGCCGGGTTCACCGCAATCAGTACATCCATCATCAGTTGACGGGCATGGCCCTTAGGGCCGGGCTTCATGCTTTTCCGAGGAGAGATAAAGTAGGCGATCTTTCCAGTTGACCAGTGCGTGATGATATCTCAGGAGTGTAGAGGGTTTGACGGGAAAGGCAGCCCGCTTGATGCGGGGAGGATGAAGAACGAGGGTCCAGAAACCAAGGAGGCCACGATCAAGGGGTGAGAGATTGGGAGCGCTTTTTCGGGAACCGGTGACGAGTAACAGCTGGTGCTTCAGCAGGAGTTTCTCGGCAATCAGGACCTTTATGCCGCCGATCCTGAGTCCTTTGAAAATTACGAACAAGAGGTCAGTGAAAAACATGGGTTCGGTCCCAAAAAAAAAGGTTTCTGAAGATAATTTTTAGCTCTGTGTCTGGCAGAGGAGAATTGCCGACTTTACTGGGGTTTTTCAACTTGGTCCAACGTGAAAACCAGTGGCGTATCTTACAGTTCTTTTTTTGCGACGGAATCACCATTTGATGCCCGATTTAGGAAATCGAGACTCACAGCTGTCCAACGGAAGTTTTTTGGCTTCCCACCGTTGCAAGTCGGTTTCTCCAGAGAACAGGGTTGTGGTGAGGTCAATCTGGACACGGGCTCTCTCGGTCCCACATACCAAGTCGCAGTGGTCCCGCAAAAAAAAACCACCAGAGAAATCTACATGAAAAAAAGGGAATTATTAGAGGATGATGATTGCGGTAGAATGCGTCGATCATAGCTCCAAGGGAGCCTACCTCGCGGACGTGTTAGGAGTATTTCCGAAATGGGGGGGAACTGATGTTGCTGCAGGCTGCTTGGCGGAGAGGGTGGGATTTGAACCCACGGTCCCTTGTGAGGACAACGGTTTTCGAGACCGTCCGAATCGGCCACTCTCGCACCTCTCCGTGTTCGTCTATGTTATGCGGTAGGAACTGGTTGGATACTCCGTAGTTGCTGAAAAAATTTCTGTAAGATCGCTCGACAATCATCTGCCAGGATATCTGAGTCTACTTTCACCCGGTGATTAAACCTGGTCTCTGCCGTGAGATTGCAGATTGACCCACAGGCGCCGGCCTTCGGATCCCATGTGCCAAACACGACACGGGCAATTCTAGCCTGAATGATGGCTCCTGCGCACATGGCGCAGGGTTCCAATGTCACATAGAGGGTGGTATCTGTCAGACGCCAGGACCCCAGTGCCATCGAAGCGGATCGAATGGCCATCAGTTCGGCATGGGCGGTCGGATCTTGTGTGCTCTCCCGTTGGTTGAAGCCCGTCGCCAGGATTTTTTTATTCTGGACCAGCACCGCTCCAACCGGGACTTCTTCCGCACGAAAGGCTTGACGCGCCAAGTCCAAGGCCATGCACATGAATCGACTATCCGTGGTTGGATCCAATACCTCCATGGTCATATCAAAAAATACAGTTGAATGATGATGGTGTGAGTGAAAGTTTTTGTTCCGAAAGGCAAAAAAAATGGTAACATAGCCACTATCTGATGTATAGCCAACCCACCTGGAAATCTTGGTGAAATCTTCCGCCAGTATCGTGTGCCAGGGGCTCGTTCCTTTGGAAAAGGTGCAAGCTATGTGGCAGAGTCTTGCCCACCGCTTTTTTGAGAATCGGTTACCTCTGATTACCATTGAGTGGAGCACACGATTAACTGCATCGGCTGGGCTGTTTGTGAGTCGGATTGGCCCAAGAAGCTGGTGGGCCTCACGTGAGTATCGACAAGGTGCGGCTCGGGTGATTCGGCTGTCCGCCCCCTTGCTTCGCGATCAACCTGAAGAAGAGCTCCGACGAACGTTGGCGCATGAAATGATTCATCAATGGCAGTTTGATATTCGGAAGCATCGCCCGTCCCATGGGGCGGAATTTCGAGAAATGATGCACCGGATGAATGCGGCGGGACTTGGGGTGACCGTTCGCCATCAGTTGAATGTGACTGTTCAAAGACATCATCGCTATGCCTGGCAATGCCTTCAATGCGGCATGGCCTATCATCGGCAACGACGAACGATTATTCCGGGTCGACATATTTGTAGCCGATGTCGAGGAAAACTTGTCGAAGTTGAGTTACATCACACTCAAAAAACCCATGCGGAATCGATGGACGGAGGAGGCGTGAATCGGGGAGGACTTCAGGCAGAGGATGAATCGGCTGTGCGGATGTTGTGTGTGGGTGGAATGAAGGAGGCCGAAGCCTTATCGACGAAAGGCGTCTTTACCCCGGATGACTTCCGCGAGGAGTTTATCGGCGAGTTTGGCGGCCCGGCGATGGCGCCACCAACGAACGATTAGAGCATAGATCACAATGGTACTTAGGACGAGCAGGAAGCCTGTTGTGATGTTGTCCATAGAGGGAGTGTAGAAGAATAAATTTCCAGATGGCAAGGTGTGGGGGCGTCTTGGGAACGGTGGGCGGTACCTGAAGGGAAATAGCGATACCTTCGTGTGCGTAATTATATGAAAGTATTATGAAATTTAGCATGGTCCTTGGAATTTTCTCATAACAAAAAGGGATCGTACCTTTTCCATATGGAAATCCTGATTCTCTTCGCATCTTTGGTCGTCATTTTGTTGGGGGCCGAGGCGTTTACCAACAGCTTAGAACATTTTGGAGAGCGTCTCGGGATTTCGGAAGGCGTCACCGGTTCGGTATTTGCGGCGGTGGGAACGGCATTGCCGGAAACGATGGTGCCAATTTTTGCCATCTTGTTGTCATCGGGTTCTGAAACGTTGCGGCACGAAGTGGGAGTGGGGGCTATTCTCGGGGCGCCCCTGATGCTGGCCACATTAGCCTTCTTTCTGATGGGGTTCTTTGCCGCACGGAAAAGAGGGTGGCATGGCACGTTGAATCCTGAGCCAATCGGATTCGCCCGTGATCTGCTCTGGTTTAACTGGGCGTTTTGTCTGGGAGTGATTGCCGTGTTTGTTCCCCAAGAGTGGGGTTGGGTGCGGCCTGTCATTGCGGGCGCGCTGGTTATCTTGTATGTGGTGTATTTGTATCAAACCATACGATCTTCAGCCAATTTAGTGGATGATGGACATGGGACCGAGGCGGATCATCCGCTTTATATGACCAAAGTGGGGCTTCCCGATAATTTAATGGTGATCTTGTTTCAAGTGGGATGCGGTTTGGGCCTCATTGTGTTAGGGGCGAAAGGTTTTGTGTATGGCATTGAACAGCTTGCCCCCCGGTGGGGAATTTCGGCCTTAACCCTGTCGCTCCTCATTATTCCAATTGCAACTGAATTGCCGGAAAAAGTGAACAGCATTATTTGGATCCGGCGCGATCGGGATACATTGGCTGTCGGGAATATTACTGGAGCCATGGTCTTTCAAGGGAGCTTATTGCCGGCCTTGGGAATTATGCTGACCGCCTGGGTGCCGCAACATGAAATTCTCATGGGAATGGCGATGACGTTGGTGGCGGCCTCCTATTTGACATGGGTGATGCGGCGGGGCGCGTTGAAGCCCATACACCTGGTTGTCAACGGTCTGTGTTACGTGGTGTTTGTGGTTTCGGTGCTCTTCTGGTAATGCCTGGCCGTTGAGTTTTTCAAGCATGATGAGCAAAGGAAAAGGAGAATAGCGATGGCCCTTCCGACAGTTGTTGTTACGCGACGTCTCCCACAACAGGCTTGGGAGGTATTAGGGGCACAGGCCGATCTTGTGTGCTGGGAGCACGATTGCCCCGTTGATCGGAAATGGTTGTTGGATCATCTTCCTGAGGCAGAGGGTCTGTATTGCCTGTTGACGGACCGGATTGATCGGGAGGTGATTCAGGTTGGGAAACGGCTTCGGGTGATCAGCACCATGGCCGTCGGATATGACCATATCGATGTTGGAGCCTGTACCGCTCGTGGGATTCCGGTTGGGCACACGCCGGGTATTTTAACCGAAACAACAGCGGATCTGGCTTTTGCCTTGCTTCTTTCTGCAGCCAGACGAATCGTCGAAGGGGTTGAATATGTGCGACAGGGGCAG
>JBATLR010000289.1:0-4929 GCA_049289415.1 Nitrospirales bacterium | reverse complement strand
CCTCGGGCATTCCATACGCCACATATTTCGCATAGGAGAGATAAATCTGGCTGCTGTCTCTCATGGCCTTTGAGCCAGCTTTCATTCTATGGAATCGGTTTTTGGATTCCGGATCGGTCTGTGTTTCGAGCCGGCTCACATGTTCCTGTAATAACATGGAATAGCGCTGCATTGCTTGCTCTATTTCCAAATAGGCTTGCAGAATGTCTTCTTGCATGAATGTTCCTCCTTCAAAATTTGCTCCACCTTACAAAAGGCTGTTCCCGTGGTCAACTGACCGTGACCGTCGGTGTGGAGTGTAGCATGACGATCACGGGATCTCGGGGAGAGCCTCTCGTGATGAAGGGTCGTTTGACCGATTTTTTAGATATTCAGTAAAATGGGGACCGGGTAGGAGGGTCCACAACGTGTGTTCCGACATTATTTTGAAATCTGTAGCGTAGTCCGCGCAATCCATGAGTCTCCACCCGCCGCGCCATTGGATTTCCGTTGTCATTCCTATTAAAGATGAGCGGGAGAACATCCCGCTATTAGCGAGTCAATTGCTCAAGTTTTTTGAGTCGAGACCTGAAAGTGGCTCCGCAGCCTTTGAACTTGTCTTTGTGGACGATGGAAGTGTGGACGGGAGTGGGTCCTTGCTGGATGAGCTATCCAAACAGTTTCCTGCAATTCGGGTGATTCATTTAGACCGGAATCACGGGCAAACGGCGGCATTCGATGCAGGCTTTCGGGAGGCCAGAGGAGAACTCGTTGCCACCATGGACGGTGATCTGCAGTATGACCCGAATGACTTTGCTAAACTGCTTCCATTCGTGGAACGGTATGATTTAGTGTGTGGACGACGGCAAGCCAGACATGACAATCTGGTTCGTCGATGGTCGTCAAAAATTGCCAACAAGGTTCGCAATTGGGCTGTGCATGACGGCATATCGGATACCGGCTGTTCCTTGAAGGTCTTTAAGCAGGCTGTGGTCAAACGACTTCCTCCATTTAAAAACATGCACCGGTTTTTCCCGGCGCTGGCGAAATGTATGGGTTTTCGGTGACCGAAATCCCCGTTCAGCATTTTCCAAGAGCCCATGGGACATCAAAATATGGAATTGGCAACAGGCTTTTTGCCGGTCTGTATGATCTCTTCGCAGTCAGATGGATGCAAAAACGCTGTTTGAACTACACCCTGAAGGCCAGCCATCCCGAGAAATCCGAACCGTAGTATTTTGAATTGACCATCTCTGGAAACGATTGACGTACCACAAATCTTTAATGCACCGGAAGGGATCTGAATTGCTGGACCTCTTTCGGCAATTCATTCCCTGTTACTGACAATGTTCGAATCCCTCACGCACTCTCTTCAGGCCATGTCGTTTGAGGAACTCCTCTGGATCGGCTTTGGTTTTTTTGGGCAAGGCATTTTTTTCTCACGTTGGTTGGTGCAATGGGTGGTGTCGGAACGCAACGAGGAAAGCCAAATTCCCATGTCGTTCTGGTACATGAGCCTGGTTGGGAGTGTGATTGTGCTGACCTATGCCATTCACATTGCCGATCTGGTATTCATGGCCGGCCAAAGCGTTGGAACCGTGGTGTATGTCCGCAATATCATGCTGCTCCATCAGGCCAATAAGCGAGTCATGAGTGGATAGCCCTCCCCCTCAAGCACTCTCTCCGTCCTCTCTCCGGTCTTCAATAACGCAATCTCCTCTTTTTCAGGTGGTGTGTGTGCTGCTCTTGGCTGCCTGGCTATTGGGCATAGATGGTGGATGGTTCTTTGGTCCGGATCTGGGCGCGCTGGGGCTGACGGATCGGGATGAGGGGAGTAATGCCGAAGCGGCCCGGGAAATGCTGGAGAGCGGTGATTGGATTTCCCCTACTCTCAACTATGAACCTCGCTATGCCAAGCCGGCTTTTGTGTATTGGCTCATCAGCGGGTCCTATTCCCTGTTTGGCATCAATGAATTCGCCGCGCGGTTGCCTTCGGCTTTGTCCGGTCTCTGCCTGCTGTTGCTCCAGTACGTCTTTGTGCGAAGGTGGGCTGGTCCTACGGTGGCCCTTTTCGCTTCCTGCATGTTGCTGCTGAATTTGGAGTTTTTGGGCATCAACCGGATGGTGCTGACCGATCCGGAACTGGTCGTGTTCACCACATTGGCCGGATATAGTTTTTGGCACGCGCTCCATCATGAACAGACCAGGCGATGGCTTTTCGCCGTCTTTTATCTGGCCATGGGATGTGGCATGTTGGTCAAGGGGCCCGTGGGGATCATCATTCCGCTGGTGGGTGTGATCCCCTATCTCACCCTCACGCGTCAATGGGGAACCTTCTGGCAACGGGGCTTTCCCCTTCTCGGAATCCTTTTGGTCGCCGCTGTCGCGGCTCCCTGGTATGTGATGATGTTTCAAATACATGGGGAAGCCTATTGGGCCGCAGCGCAGGCCAATACCACCGGCCGGTTCATGAATCCCATGGAAGGCCATGGGGGGACGCTCTTGTTTTATGTGCCGGTGTTGTTGGTTGGATTTTTCCCATGGAGTGCCTTTCTCCCTTCCGTGGTGTATCACACGTTCAAGCGCTGGAAACTGTTCTGGCAGGGACAAGGCCCTGCCACGCAAGAGCAACATTTGGCGTGTTTCCTGAGCCTCTGGGTGGTGGGATTGTTGCTGTTCTTTACCTTCTCGGCCACGCGCCTGCCTCATTACATCTATCCTCTGTTTCCGGCCGCAGCCCTGCTGGTTGCCCAGTGGTGGAAGCGTTTCTTGACAGAAGAAACGCCGATTGGACTGGCCGCTTCCACTCGTGTCCTCATTGGGGTGGGATACCTCCTGGGCATCGCGATGATGTTTGTGCCGGCGGTCTTTCAGTTGTTCATGAAGCAAATTGCCAAAGAATTCCCGGCTGCGATCCAGGTGGATCTGGCGTGGCTTCCCTCACTGGTAGGTCTCGTCATGGTACTAGGAACCATGCTCATGCGTCAGTGGATGCGATCTGACACCAAGCGCCATCTGGCCTTTTGGGTAGGATGCGGAATGATGCTGATCTTTACCGTATTGGTCGCGCGAGGAGGACTCTCGATTTACCAACAGTATTTCATCGGACCACCGCAGGAATTAGCCGTCATCGCCGGTTATAACTTAGGCCCGGATGACCGATTGATTCAATTTGGCCGGAAGCGCCCATCCATCAGTTTTTATGCCAAACGCAAAGTGTACTTTCTTGGGGTGAATGACGAAGAGCTACCCCAACACCTCGCTGCTCCCGGCCGAAAAATGGCCATCATCCAAACTCAGCTTCGAGGACAACTGCCCGAAGCCATGGCCCATTGGACGGTCGTTCTGGACCACGGCGGTTTTTCTCTCCTCACCAGCGAACCCTTGCTATAAACTCGTCGGATTGACGTGTTTTATTCCTAGGAGGTCGAATGCGATGCTGAACAAACCTCTGTGGCGTAGGCTGTTTTAGCAATCGAGGTCAACGCACATTCCCTATGGAATAGTAAACTGAATAGATGGGTTTCTTGCTTGCGTTATTTGGAATTTAAAGGATATTCCAAGGAGAAGATTCCAATTGGGAGAGATCTCGACTGCCATGAATAACGGTGACAATGAAAATGTGCTTGGCTTGAAGTTGGTACATGATTCGATAATTGTAAAAGAGAAGCTCACGCACATCTTCGCAATTGGCTTCCGGGACGATTCGACCCATCTTGGGATGAGTTGCTAGTTTCTCAACCGCCTTAAAAATACGTTCGAGAAATTGTTTGGCGTAATAGGGAGAGTCTTTTGAGATGTACGTGTGGAGGTCCTGGAGGTCAGTTTTGGCTCGAAATGACCACTCAATTGTCATGGCCAAGTATTTCAGCCTTCAGTTGTTGGTGGGGAACGGTACGCCCCGCCTCGATATCAGCCAACCCGGTTTCCAATTTCTGTTTCACATACAATTCATACATAATATCATTCCAGGTCACCTGATCAGATAGTCGTTCGAGAACTTCGCGGGCAGCTTCTTTGGCGGTGGCCATGGACTTGTCTCCTTTTTATGGAAGGATTGAGTGAATGGTTCTTGATTCGATTATTTAAATAGTTTACCAGATCATTTATGTCTAATACATCCGAGATGGATAGTGGAATGTCTCGATGTTTAGTTACTTGCCTCTCTGCTCCTGGCCGAAAAATGGCCATTATCCAATCTCAGCTTCGAGGACAACTTCCCGAAGCCATGGCCCATTGGACCGTCGTTCTGGACCACGGTGGTTTTTCTCTCCTCACCAGCGAACCCTTGCTCTAAATGAAAATGGAAAGCCAGGGTTTTCCGGAATCTCTTCTGTCGTAAGAGCTCACCGGGTCCGTGAGTGCTCGGTCTCAAGACTTTCCCGCGAATCATGGATTTTGGGGTCATCTCCAAAACTAGCCAGTCCCGGAAGAATGCACAATTGGCTAGCCGCATCATGCCACAAAAAAAGCCGAGAAGACCTTCCTCGTCTGCTTCCTCTTCAAAAGGCTAGTAAGGCATTCATAAATGTCTGCTCCCACTTCGTGGGGGTGAGGAATCACCTTGCATCCATTCGTAGATGAAGGAAGGTGAAGCAATACTCAGCTCAACTTCTGCTTCCCTTTTTTGGGACCATATAGAATTAATGGTTCTGGCTTTAGAGCTTTACGATGTGTATCGGGAATCCATTTTGGGGTTTGCTAGCAAAAAAGTGCTGGCAGGTGAATGCATCGCACTTGTATACGCAACTCTTGTGTCAACGTGATGTTCTGTGTTGCCGGGTTTCGCCCCGGCAGGCGAGGCCCTTTTGTTTCGGCAAAAGGACCCAAAACCACTGACGCCCCGTCCGGCTTCATCGGATGGGGCGGACGCAATCTTTGGATGGGCGGACCAACTCGCTGCGCTCAGACAAGGCCCGCCCGATGATTAGAGCGTCCGCCCCTGGAGCC
>JBATLR010000288.1:0-7046 GCA_049289415.1 Nitrospirales bacterium | reverse complement strand
ACCTTGAATGGAGTGGACAATTTAAACATCTCCAGGAGGCCTCACGGCGGTTGGCTGTGGTGGTGCCGATTACCTTACTGCTTATCATCGCCATTCTTTCGGTGATTTTTGGAACGATTCGTCCGGCCTTGCTCATATTTCTGAATGTGCCCCTCGCTCTGTCGGGCGGGATTTTTGCCCTTTGGATGCGAGGCTTGCCGTTGAGTATCTCGGCGGTCATCGGCTGTGTGGCCCTCTTCGGGATAGCCGTCCTAAACGGCGTCGTATTGGTGAGCCGTATCCAAAGACTGGAAACCGAAGGGCTTCCGACCCGGGACGCCGTGGCACAGGGAGCCATGGATCGTCTTCGCCCTGTCTTGATGACCGCCCTCGTCGCCAGTCTGGGGTTTTTACCGATGGCCGTCGCCACCAGTATGGGAGCGGAGGTCCAACGGCCTCTGGCCACAGTCGTGATCGGCGGTTTGATCACATCCACGGCCTTGACCCTATTTATTATTCCAGCGCTGTACGGCACCGTCTGCCGTTCCAACAAACAACCAGCCATACCCCATCAGTCTCACACAAGCACCACCTCAATCTGAGAAAGATGGTGTTGTCACAAGAAGGGAACATGTCATGTGGTTCAAACAGATCCTTTGGCTCATCATTCTGTATGGTCTCTGCTGGCAACCTGTCTTGGCAGCGACTGTCACCACACCACAGGCTGCGGCCCCGACCTATAGCCTGCAAGATATTCTGGCCATAGCCTTAGAGAAAAATCCCCTCATGGCGGAAAGCGAGGGTGTCATCGAACAAAAGGAAGGAAACAAAATCTCCGCCTCCGCCTATCCCAATCCCACGATTTACATTCAGAGTGGCCGGGGAACCGTCAGAGAACCTACCGGCCCAACTCTCACTGAACGGTATGCCACCCTCTACCAACCCATAGAGTGGCCGGGGAAACGGGCGGCACGCCAACAGGCAGCCCAAGCAGGATTGGACGGCGCCCTGGCCTCAAAAGAAGAAGCCAAACTGAATTTGATTGCCGCAACCAAACAGGCTTTCTATGACCTCTTATTCGCCGAACGCCAAACGGAAACAGCAATCCAAAATGTTCGCACGATGGAAGAAGTCCAAAAAGCCGTGATTCGTCGCGTTGACGCCGGTGAAGCGCCCCCTTTTGAAGCCGTGAAAGTCAAGGTAGAGAGCATGAAAGTTCAAAAAGAAGTCTCCCGGATCAGGGGTGTCGTCCAGGCTATTCAAGCCTCACTCAATAGCCTCACTGCCGGGGCGTTGGGGCTTGAATTCTCCATTCAGGGCGATTTCGCCCTCTGGCGTGGAGCCTTAACCCTCGAGACACTCTTGGAGCAGTCTTTGGCGAACCATCCCATCATTACCAAATGGAAAAAACTCATCGTACAAGCGCAGCACACCCACCGTCAGGAGCAACAGGCTCGCATGCCCGATGTGACGCTGAGTGGAGGATACCAACGAGACGCAGGGCGAGAAGCCTATATCGCTGCGATTTCCATTCCTTTTCCCTTGTGGAATCAACGCCAGGGGGACATTGCCCAAGCCAAAGGCGCCTTGCGGCAACGGGAAGCGAGCCTCCTTCGGGCCAAGCAGGAACTTCTCAAAGGCATCGCCCAGCAGATCCAACTTTCTCAAGCCGCTGCCGCACAAATTGCCACATACGAAACAGGCCTGCTCAAGCAGGCACAAGAGGCGCTACGTATCGCCCAAGTCAGCTTTAAATTCGGGGAAGCCAGCCTGCTGGATGTGCTGGATGCCCAACGGGTCTTACGGCAAACACAAGTAGACTACGCACAGGCCAAATATGATCTCTCCATTGCCCTGACCGAACTGGAACGCGTCACCGGCGGAACGGTACAACCCTGAAGCACTCCGGTTATGCCGGGTATTCCGGATTGCACCATCGGATCTATCCATTGGAAATGGCATTTTTTCGCTACTATCTTTTACTTCCCTTGTGTGCTACGATTTTTTAACTCATCGCCCTGGGCTTAGCTTTGAGAGTTCAATCACTCAAGCCCGTAACCGGTGTTGTTTAGCCCGAGAGAATAACTCGGAAGTGTCTGACCTGAGTGGCGTGGAAACAGCGTCCGTGGCCTACCCCTTCCAAATGTTTTACCCTTCTCGAGCATCAGACAATATCATCTTTTTAAAAGGAGGAACCCCATGGGTTCAAAATTGTATGTAGGTGGGTTGCCGTATTCAGCGACTCAAGCAGAATTAACCGACCTGTTTTCGGCACACGGCACCGTCGAATCAGCTAACGTCATTAGCGACAAGTTCACCGGCCAATCGCGCGGGTTCGGATTTGTTGAAATGTCTACCGGAGAGGAAGCGCAAGCCGCAATTGCAGCCTTGAACTCTACAGAGTTTGGTGGCCGTACATTGACGGTGAACGAGGCCAAACCCCAAGCTCCACGCACCGGTGGCGGCGGAGGCGGCCGGGGTGGATTCGGTGGCAGTGGCGGAGGCGGAGGAGATTTTGGAGGAAAACGGCGCAGCCGATTCTAACGATCACTCTATACGTCTGATAATAAGGGAGAGGTCCACAAGGCCTCTCCCTTTTTTTTTCTCATTCCCGGATTTCCGAGCGTGACCCTCAGGATCTCACCATGATGACGGCAGACAAAAGCACTCCCAATCCTAACAACAGGGTCAGTCGGCCAAGCAGGGGGGATAATCGGAGCAGGAGCTTTTCGCCAGTCGATAATTCTGAAGTAGCCTTGCTCTTCAGGGTACGCACTTTTTGTCCCATTATCCGATCGTGACTGAAGGAAACCACCGTTAACAGGAACACCAGTATCAGTTTCGTGAGGACAACAGGTGGCCAGGAGGAAAGGGGGGCCCGGAAATTGACGACATTTCCAAGGAGGACCGACCCCGTTACCACCAGAATGAATAGGGCGCTCCATGCGAGCGTTCTGAATCGACGAGCAAGGCTTATAAATCCGCGTTGAGCGGTAAGAGGATCGGAGTCCTGTCTCATGAGGGGCACTGCGACAAGGGAGAGGAACAGCATCCCTCCAACCCAGAAGGTTGCGGCAATCAGATGGATCCAGACCAGAATAATGTATAAGAAATTCACCTCCAGGATTGTAGCGAGATTGCTGCGTCCTCACCAGATAAAAATATATCCGATCTTGAAAAAAGGACTATGTCAAATGAATCGAAAAATTTATAATACGCAGCTACCAGTTCAGACAGGCGAATACTCGAAACGGCTTCTCCCTAAGGTAAAAGGCGGATCATGACGGATCCAACGATATCCGAGTTGGTGCAGCTTTTATAGACGGCGGAATTTCCCTCTCCAATTTCTCTTGGGCCAACCAGGCCCGATCGCAATCTCATCTCCGCCGCTTCCCATGATTCCCTTACCGAGAATTAAAACGCAATGCCGACATACGCACCGGCGGTGCCGAAATTATTCGTCGTATCTGTTTGGCCAGTCGCGAGATGAAATCGGCCGTCCACTCCGAGATGAATGGCTTTCCAAATTCGATACTGCGCCCCGACAGCGAACTGGACACCGATATCCAGGACGGTCGTATCATTTGAAGGAGGACTGATGACGTGGAAGTCCAGCCCTACCGGAATTATCCAGGGACGGAATCGGCTGCCTTCCATAAACATGATTTTCGGTGCCACATTCACCGTCAACATCGTGATTTGGACCTTTTTATTTGTTTCGACCGAGCAAGTCGGGACTCCTGCGAGGGCACAGGTGCTGGGAACCGCCTGCGTCACGTTTTTGGAATTAAACCGTTTATATTCCACCCCGATTTCCCCCAACACCCAGGTTCCAGGAAACAAATCCCAAATATCTCGCGTGAGAACCAGATCCAGTCCAGCGCCAACATAATAGCCGTTATTACTATCATTGGACCCACTCAATCCAAAAACATCCGTCTCTACTTCATTCGAACGATCATTCACTAACCCTGCCCAGCCTCCACGGAAAAACACCATGTTCCCGGTTTCTTGTTCAGCTCCTGGGGATTGGGAGAGCGTTTTCTGCTCCAAACGCTTCAGCCTTTCGTCCACGCTTAACCCCTGGGCGAGACTCGCTTCCGGTACTGCCCACAACATACACCCCACAAACCAAACCAATATGCCCAATTGTGCCACCAACCGGCTTCTGCTCATCATGTCTCCTCCCCATTCAAGAATTGTGGTAGAACTTCGACCCGTCATGAACATGTCCTCGACTTGTGAGTCACCTCCGCGTCCCTCATCTTCAGTGAATTTTGGGAAAACCATTGAACGGGCCGTAGGCTATACGATTCCCGAAAGCGGGACCTTGTTGGAAAACAATGGCCAATCAGATAGTTATCAATCTTTTGAATAGGCCGAATGGCCTAAAGACGGCGAGAGCACGCAGAAAACGAGAAAGGAATGCATGAGAGTCGGGGCGAGGTTAAAGAAAACCGAGCAGAGCCAGCGCTAGGGAGGAAATGGAAAAAACGATAGAAGAGAGGAAAAGCGTTGAGGAGGAATACTTCAACGAGAGAGGGGCATGCCGGCAATTTTCGTCAAACGATCGGCATTCATAATCATCAATTCCCGTCCATGCACCATAATGAGGTGATCTTCCTGGAAATCATGAAGAAGCCGGACGACGGTCTCTACGGTGACTGCCGTCATTTGCGCAAGATCTTCCCTTTTGAGTTTGAGAGTAATACGAACCCCTGCATCATCGCTTTTACCGAATCGATCGCTCAACTCCAATAAGAGTCTGGCTAGTCGCTCCCGTGCCGGAGTGAACGCAAATTGATCAGCCGCATTCAACACAGCCGTCATTTCTTTACTGAGCACCTGAACGAGTTTGACGGCCAACTCTCCATGTTCTTTCAGAAACGAGAGAAAACTCGTGCGATCCAACAGACAAATTTGCGAGGGCTCCAAGACTTCACAAGTGACTTGATGAACCGGTTGCTCCTGAAAAGCCTGTTTTTCCAGCAGTTGGCCGGAATCCAAAATGTCCACCAAACGCTGTTGCCCCTTGCGATTAAGCCGGGTCAGCTTCACCCGCCCCTGGCAGAGAATGTACAGACCCAGGGCCACATGCCCTTCATAGAACACAAATTGGCCAGCCTGATACATGGCCCTGCGTTTGATGAGCCCGAAGGGTTCTTCCACAGAAGGGACGATTTGGCAGATATCGGACGACTCCCGATTGGGGCAGGCTGCACATTCAGGAATGGCTGGGGAAGTGGGGGCTTTCATCGCTCACTCCGCTACAGTTTGCTCCGTTGGACTATACCCGATTCCTGTTATTCAACCAACCCCCTCGCTTACAGACCAGCTTTCTTCTGGAGTTCGAGTGTCCAGCCAAATTCTATAGCAAGAATATGTCCGCGTATTCGGCTCAAGCAGTTTCAAATGGCTTCCGGGGTCTTTATAATCTCTCTACGTTCTTCTTCGTGAAAATTGTCTGTGCCCATGAACAATTTGCCTCAAGCAAAGGCTTCTCTTCTATCTTCTCCGGCCTACAAACGAGCGGACTCCGACCTGGATGCTTTGCAACGAGACAACCTCCGGGCGGTCAGACTCCAACTGGAGTGGTTTAAGCCGGAACTGATCCAACAGGACGAGGGTATCGATTCCACTACTGTGGTGTTTGGCAGTGCCCGGCTTCTGGAACCGGCGGCCGCTAAAGCCAAGCTCTTGATCGCAGAAGAAGAGCTTGCGGCCTCACCGCAGGATCCTGAAAAAAAACTGGCCCTAGACTTTGCCAAAAACCATGCAGCGCTTTCCCCCTATTACAATGAAGCGCGTGAGTTCGGCCGTCTCGGATCTTCCAGTTGCCAGGTTGATGGACATTGTCAGCTCGTCATCATCCCCGGCGGGGGCCCCGGTATCATGGAGGCGGCTAATCGAAGGACGGCTGATGTTAAGGCCAAATCCATCGGACTGAATATTGCGTTACCCCATGAACAGTTGCCCAATCCCTATATTACTCCCGAACTGTGTTTTCAATTCCGGTACTTTGCCCTTCGAAAAATGCCCTTTCTCAATCGGGCCAAAGCCTTGGTGGTTTTTCCCGGAGGCTTTGGCACGATGGACGAATTGTTTGAAACCCTGACCCTTCTGCAAACAGGAAAAGTGCAGGGCATGTCCGTGGTACTCATCGGACGGGCTTTTGGGGAGGACCTTATCAATTGGAAAAAATTGGTGGAGTATGGATTGATCGCGGGTAAAGACCTGCAGTTGTTTCATTATTCTGAAACGGCAGGCGAAGCATGGAATATCATCCTGGCCCAACATCCCAAGGATGTCCCATCATGAAGATTTCGTTTCATGGAGCCGCCCGATCCGTCATGGGGAGTCGTCATCTCATTCACGCGGGATCCTCCCGCCTGCTTCTGGACTGCGGTATGTTTCAAGGACGGCGAGACCAAGCCGCCAAACTCAATCGCCAACTTGGCTTTGAACCAAAAATCCCTGACGGCCGTGTGCTTATCGCATGCCCACATCGACCATTCCGGGGCTCTTCCGGTCCTCGCAAAAGAGGGCTTTCGCGGATCGGTTCATATGACGTCGGCCACGGCAGATCTGACAAAAATTTTACTGGAAGATTCCGCCAGGATTCAGCAAAGTGACTGTCGGTACGTTAATAAAAAAGAACGACGGAAGGGCCCAGCCTGTGTCACACCCTTTTATTCAATAGAGGATGTTCGAATCATCGGCAATCAGTTTCGAGGATTACGATATGGGACCAACACCTCTGCGGCCCCCAATCTAAAGCTGCAATTTCATGATGCCGGGCATATTCTGGGATCGGCGGGAATCTGGGTTAAGTATCAAAGTCGTGGCAATACCACCTCGGTCCTGTTTTCGGGAGATCTGGGGAGGGCCAACATGCCGATCCTTCGGGATCCTCATGCGCCTCCCTCCTGTGATGTGCTGATCATTGAATCGACGTATGGCGACCGACTGCATGAGGACGATCAAGCCAAACGAAAAGCGATCGCGAAAGAACTCGTGATGCATGCGATTCAACACAAAAGCAAAATTGTCGTTCCAGCCTTTTCGGT
>JBATLR010000287.1:0-1958 GCA_049289415.1 Nitrospirales bacterium | reverse complement strand
GATGGGGTGTGTCCTTTGGTTCTGAGTGAGCAAGAAAAAATGTTCAGAGGGTGATTGTACTGAAGGGCTTGGGGTCTTGCCAAACCGCATGTTTCCGGTTGGAGTTATGAGGGAGGAGCCTCTAACGGAGAGTCTGTGTAAAAATTGAAATCGTATTCCTATTGGATCCCCATGCGGGTGATCTAGAGCTATTTGAAAATATTCCGGAGTATTCAAAAAGTTTCGTCCAGCAAGGCCGCAGCTCCTTGGTTTGGCGGAGCGTATGGAGGAGTACGTGATTCAGGCCAAGAGGCAAGAACGCCGCTGGCGGCCCCTTCGGCTTCTCTCAGGGCATGCTTTTTCAAAACTCCCACAGAGAGAGTTGTGTGGGGCCTGGCCGTCGAAAAGTAGCAGGAATGGGTGGATCGGGAGTGTCCTGAAATCCATGTTTCCTTGAGGCGGTCTCGAACAGTTGGGCAATGACATCCCACGTTTTCCCCTCACCCACATGGCGTTTGAAAAAGGTTCGTTCTCCGACCTGCCCTTCCCGAACCTCTTTGAGGCGGGCGAGGATTTTCTTGATGCGATCGGGAAAATGGTGCGTCATCCGTTCAATAAACACCTGTTCTACGTTATCGTTCAGACGAAGCAGAATATAGGCCGCATGCTGGGCTCCGGCATCGCGGGCCCGCGATAAAATGTCTGGAATGTCGTGTTCATTGAGGCCTGGAATCACCGGGGCAATGGAGACGGCGGTTGAAATGCCCGCTTTGGACAATTCTTCCAACGCCTCAAAACGTTTCGTAATCGAAGGGGCTTGCGGTTCCACTTTTCGGGCGATGGCATTTGACGTAAACGGAATACTGACAAACACGCGTACCCAGGCCTTATCACGTAGCTCTTGCAAGACATCAATGTCTCGCACGATGAGGGCAGATTTAGAAATGAGTCCCACCGGATTTTGGAATTCTGCACAGACTTGTAGGCAGGACCGGGTCAGTTTGTACGTGGCCTCCAGGGGTTGGTAGGGATCGGTATTGCCTGAAAAGACGATCAACTCGCCTTGCCAGGATTTTTTATGCAAGGATTCTTGAAGTTTTGCGGCGGCGTTAACCTTGACGACCAGTTTCGATTCGAAATCCGTTCCAGATCCGAATCCCCAGTATTCGTGGGTGGGCCGTGCATAACAATAGGCGCAGGCATGAAAGCACCCTCGATAGGGATTCACGCTCCATCGAAAGGGGAGGTCGGGGCTGGTATTTTGGCTGAGGATGGTCTTCACTGTTTCTTCATAGATGTCCGGAGTCACGGGTGCAGGCGGCTCCAGGCGTTCCCGGACTTCCGTGACAAAGGGATTTTGAGGATTGGAGATCGGTTTCATATCAGGTTAAAGAATACGCTGGGTCCCTCTTGTTCTGACTAGGTAAAAAGGTTACCCTTTCACACCTGCTGTGCAGCAGACGGACACTCTGGTAAAATGTATGTATCCCACAACAGGATTGTAGATGAAAACCACCGCTTTTTGACATAGGACTTGTTGCCCCCGTAGCTCAGTCGGATAGAGCAGCGGTTTCCTAAACCGCGGGCCGCACGTTCAATTCGTGTCGGGGGCACCATCTTTTCAACAACTTACGGCGATCTCTCCCTCCTTCTCCTTCCCCATTGTGCTCGAAATTGTGCTCAAGGTGTTCAATTTGTCCTTAGCCTGAACCAGGTCTGCCTCACTCACAATATTGTAGCGGTCAAAGACGGATCGGGTCCGATGGCCAGAAATATCCATAGCCACTCGTTCAGAAATGCCGGACCGGATGAGGTTTCGAACGCCTGTCCTTCGTAAGTCATGAAACAGTTTCTCTGGCATATGGGCCTTGTCACAGGCCTCTTTCCATGTTCTCTTGGGTATTCTCCGTAACCAGGTTCCACGGTAATGGCACACCCACGGGCAATAAGGGTATTTCAGGCGGGATTCTCGCCACCAC
>JBATLR010000286.1:0-3895 GCA_049289415.1 Nitrospirales bacterium | reverse complement strand
GGCTGGGGCTATGAAAAGATCAAAGCCTATCAGCTGAACCTGATTAAAACCTTTCGTGTTGCCGGTGAGGCCGAAGAATATTTGAACGCGGCGCTGGAGGAGGGCGATTCCGAATTGTTCCTGCTGGCGTTAAGGAATGTGGCCAAAGCTCAGGGCGGTGTGGCACAACTCGCCGAAAAGGCCAAGCTCAACCGCGAAAGCTTGTACAAGATACTCTCCGAACGAGGCAATCCTGAACTCAAAAGCCTCGATGCACTCCTCCACGCCTTGGGATTCCGCCTCGCCATAACGGCAAACCGCTAGGCTTGACGGATAAGACGCAAAATAGGGGTACGCCTTCGACGAAATTTCCAGATATTGGATTGGGAAACCTACCCTCAAGCCCACGCAGAGCGCCATTTTCCAGCGAGTACTTTCCTCTTGTTTTGTTCCTTCACGGATTATAAAGCCTCTTTATCCACGAGGGCTTTGAGAATTTTATTCATATTGTTAATTATTCTAATGGTAGTTGGATGTTTCTCGCCTAAGATCCGGGTGGCCAAGGTCAAAGCTTGCTCTGTTAGTTTGCGGGCCCCCTCCATGTCTCCTTGGTCTTTTTGGATTTGGGCGAGATTGTTCATAAAGGTAACAGTGGTAGGATGTTCCTCGCCTAGGATCCGGGTGGCCAAGGTAAAGGCCTGTTCTGCTAGGGCACGGGCATCGACTAAGTTTCCTTGGGCTTGAAGTGTCTGGGCGAGATTATTCATGGACGTTAGGGTGGCTGGATGTTCTTCGCCTAAGACCCGTTTTCGGAGTGCCAAAGTTTGTTCAAAAAGGGCGCGGGCCCCGACTAAGTCCCCTTGATTTTGAAGAGTCTGGGCCAGATTATTCATGGACGTTAGGGTGGTTGGATGTTCTTCTCCCAAATGTCGTTTTCGAAGTGCCAAGACTTGTTCTTGAAGAGTGCGGGCGCCCTCAATATCCCCTAGAGCTAGCAGGGTAGAAGCCAGATTATTCATGGATCTTAGGGTGCCAGGATGTTCTTCGCCTAAGACCCGTTTTCGGAGTGCCAAAGTTTGCTCATGAAGTGTACGGGCGCCGGAAAGGTCTCCCTGGCCTTTAAGGGTGTCGGCTAGGCAATTCATGGCAGTCAGTGTCAACGAATGTTCTTCGCCATAAACATTTTTTGCTAACGACAAGGTTTGTTCTTCAAGGGCGCGAGCCCCCGCTAAGTCCCCTTGGCTTTTTTGGATTTGAGCGAGATTGTTCATATAGGCGATAGTGGCAGAATTTTCCTCACCTAAGATTCGTTTGGCCAAGGTCAGGACTTGTTCTGCTAGCGTACGTGCCCCCGCTAGTTCCCCTTGGTCTTTTTTGATTTGAGCCAGGTTATTCATTGACACTATGGTAGAAGGATGTTCCTCGCCTAAGAGCCGTTTGTGTAGTGCCAAAGATTGTTCAAAAAAGGTACGGGCCCCCCTTAAGTCTCCTGCGTTTTGAAGGGCTTGGGCGAGATTATTCATGGAGGAAAGAGTGTCCGAGTTCTCCGCCCCGAGGTGGCGCTGTCTCAGCTCCAACACTTGGCGTTGAAGGGCACTGGCCCTTCCATAATCACCTTGGGCAAACATCGTCAGCGCAAGATTATTCATCGATTCCAGTGTGTCAGGGTGCTCGTTTCCGAGCATTTCCCTATTTAAACTAACAAGCTGTTGTAAGGCCTCATGTTTCATATCATGCCACTCAGCCTTATCTGCCAATTGGAACACCGTCAAAAGCCAGGTCCGTCTTTGACTCCGCAGTGCCTGCCAACGGGATACAAGTTGTTCGAACTGCTTGATCCATGCTTTGCGTTCAATTGTTCTCAAATCATTAAAGGAAAGCTTTTCGATCCATAGCGTTAGAAGTTGCATGGGTGCAGAGTTGGGAATGGTTGATGTCACATCTTCACTGAATGAAGACATCGCCCTTTTTAGCCAATCACTCGAAGAACGAAAATCCCCCTTATAGGCATGGGCAAGCGCTTGAACCAAATTAGTATCAAAACGCAGATCAGGCGACAGCAACTTTTGCTGAATCAGTATGGGATACTCGGAATTGTCAATCGCTCCGGAAAGCCGTTTGAACCAGTCACACCATCCATCTCTACTATCGGGAATAATGTCGACCCCTAAATCATGAAGCCATTTAGAGGCCTGCTGACTCAGGAGAAGTTCATTCGGGCGTTCCCATGATTGTGCTCCCGTCACGAGCCAGGGAAGAAACTGCTCATAACTTCCACGGACGGACAAGCTATCACTTGGGGTCGAAACGTCGAAACACAGGCGCTCGCCATAGGAATAATCTGCGCTGTGAGGCACTTGCACCACATCAAAATATTCTGTCAGACGCACCTGAGCTTCACTTTCTCCCATTTCAAATTCGGATTCAAATATTTTCTGAAAAAGAGGTTGATAGCCTTTAACTGTACCAAACAGAGCATGTTGGGAATCGCCCATTCGCCAAATACGTCTGAAATGCTCGACCTGATTATCTACCCGAGAAGGAAGCGGATAGACATTCAATCCACGGGAGTCCGATGCATTCGTTCGGTAAGCAACAGCTTTTCGGACAAGATGTTCAATACCTGTGAGACTTTGGTTATTCGGCGTAAAGACCACCACTAATACATTCGGCAAGAGTATGGTACAAATGCCGCTAGTATCGCTCAAACCCGTGCGAGAATCCACGAAGGTAAAACTATATTCGCGCGCCCATCGCTCAGCCAGACAGCGATATAACGCTGGTGCCTTGGCATACAGACCTTCCCAATTAAAATGTGAAAGTCGTTGATCATATGTTTCGTCAAATCGTCCCGCCAGGATTAAGTTCATACCTCCAATCGATGTTCCAACAATGAAAGGCTCAAGATTAAAGTTTTTGATAATTCCGGCTGTCGTCTCGTCGTCAAGCCGACCAATTTCACTCGATTGAGATTCCATTAAATCTGACAGTTTTTGATCAATCTGCATGCGCAATTCATCGAAGAGTTCGAGTAGGCCCTGCTGCGGTGCGCTGAGTCCGGATGGTGGGAGTAACGGTGCCATATAGCGATGAAGCCCTGGGGCCTCCAAGTCAAAGTCGACCAGCAGAAGTGGCTTCGCATCTGAAGGCAAATGCTGAGCAATCAGGCCTGCGCAATTCACGAGAGCCATAGTTCGTCCGGTGCCGCCTTTATAGGAATAGAAGGTCACTATATCGCCCCGGTCGGCCAGGCCAGTCCGCACCAACCAGTGACTACCAAAGCCCGAGTTGGGATTCGAGCTAGAAATATTCATGGCACGGCACCCATATGGGGAAACGGGTCTGGGGATGCAGGTTGAATGGATGGCATTACAAATTTCCCACAGATATTGGCAGCAACAAGTTTGTTGTGACGTTCGTCATCATGCAGCCAACACCAGTGGTTGTAGACGCGTTCGGCGAGCTCTTCCACAATCAATCGATATTTTTGAACCTGTCTAACCTTTTTCGGTGAGGCACAGCAATCGAGAAAGTCACACACGTCGTAAGGGTTTAAAGCCGGCATGGGTATTTTATCTTTCAGCCTCAATCCTAAAAGCCAGTTATTGCTAACTGTGTCACCAAGGGCATTCGTCCGTTCAATGATCAATGCCTCCATACCTCTAAACTCGCTAATGCATCCATGACTGCCGGTGAAGTAGTTGGGAGCGCAGACTGCAATCATCATCGCGCTATCGCACAATTCGCGTTGAATCCAGAGGGTCCAGTCGTCACCTTTGCGACGATGTTCGCAGCGGTCAAACTTGAAGACAGACAAAGTCTTGTTGAAGGCCGCTAGGTGTTCGATGAATTCCTCATAAAAGTAATCTGCGAACTGGCTATCCGTACCGATGCCTTGTGGGAAGCTGATGAAACA
>JBATLR010000285.1:0-13924 GCA_049289415.1 Nitrospirales bacterium | reverse complement strand
CTTTTACATATACGAAAGTGGGTTGTTGAAACCGACTAACACGGGACTTGATTTTCCCGTGTAAAAGAGTGGTTTGAGAGTTTAATGTACCAATTTAATTGGGGAGAGGCAATACTATAGCAGCAATCAATCTTGATACCATTCATATGAATAGAATACCAGATTGTTTGAAAAAAGCTAGGGGGCCCTCTCAAACCAAGGCCCCCTCAATGCTGATGTCTGTGGTTATTTTTGAATTCGCAGTCAATATTGTAGAAACATTATCATCATTTGTTATGGGCTCTGTGAAGAGGTCACTGGGAAAAATATCAAAGCTACCCTAAGGTAAATGTTAGTACTTGTAGCTGTCCTCTTTAAACGGTCCGTTGACTGGTACGTGAATATAGTCAGCCTGTGTTTGAGTGAGTTTAGTGATAACCCCTCCAAAACCTCGGACCATGTGGGCTGCCACTTCTTCGTCGAGATGTTTCGGTAAAACCTGCACTGTAATTGATCCACCTTTCTGGTCGGCGAATTTCCGCTCGTAGAGGTAAATTTGAGCGAGGACTTGATTGGCGAATGAACCATCCATGACTCGGGATGGATGCCCGGTCCCATTTCCCAAGTTCACTAAGCGCCCTTCGGACAGCAAAATGAGGTGATCATTGCTGGCTTTGTCACGATAGACCGTATGTACCTGAGGCTTTACTTCTTCCCATTCCCAGTTCTTACGCATAAAGGCAGTATCGATTTCATTGTCAAAGTGTCCGATATTGCAAACGACCGCCCCAGATTTCAAGGATTGCAGGATGGCTGAATCGCAGACATTCAAGTTGCCGGTAGCTGTGACGACTATATCTGTGTTCTGGAGAAGGTCGGAGTTGGTGTCTTCGACCTTGCCTGTATTGATCCCACCTCTATAGGGAGAGACTACTTCGTACCCATCCATGCAGGCTTGCATGGCACAAATGGGATCAATCTCTGAAATTTTGACAATCATGCCTTCCTGTCGAAGTGATTGAGCCGAGCCCTTTCCGACGTCGCCGTACCCAATCACGAGGGCCTTTTTCCCTGACAGCAGGTGATCAGTCGCGCGCTTGATCGCGTCATTCAAACTGTGTCGGCAACCATACTTGTTATCATTTTTTGACTTGGTGATCGAATCATTCACATTAATGGCTGGAACTTTTAGCGTGCCATTTTTTAACATTTCCTGTAGGCGATGGACCCCGGTGGTTGTTTCTTCGGTAATTCCATGAATACGGCTTAACATGGCTGGAAATTTTTGGTGGAGCATCATCGTCAAGTCTCCACCGTCATCCAGAACCATGTTGGCATCCCACGGTTGGCCATCTTTTATAATGGTTTGTTCCAGGCACCATTCATATTCTTCTTCTGTTTCACCCTTCCAGGCAAATACAGGAATTCCCTTTGCGGCGATGGCAGCGGCGGCATGATCCTGTGTTGAAAAGATATTACAGGAAGACCAGCGAACTTCAGCTCCCAGTTTGATGAGCGTTTCAATCAGCACGCCGGTCTGAATAGTCATGTGAATGCAGCCAAGAATCCTGGCCCCTTTTAATGGTTGGGAGTCATGATACTTCTCTCGAAGGGCCATCAATGCCGGCATTTCTGTTTCGGCAATGCATAATTCTTTTCGTCCCCAATCGGCCAGACGGATATCCGCAACTTTATAGTCAGTTGAGGCGGCTTTAATCATAGTTGCAGTGCTCATAGAAATTTCTTCCCCTTACAGGATGAGTGATTGAAGATACTGGACATAAGAAGGGAGCTTTGAAATCCCCCTTACAAGGCCGGGGTGCTTAAAAATTATAGGCCTGCACCTTTTCGGAGTAAATTTGCTATG
Source organism: Nitrospirales bacterium (assembly GCA_049289415.1). Classification (GTDB taxonomy): domain Bacteria; phylum Nitrospirota; class Nitrospiria; order Nitrospirales; family UBA8639; genus Nitrospira_E. The sequence goes on along the minus strand of JBATLR010000285.1, from coordinate 12,078 downwards.
TCGGTTTTTTCCCAGGTGAATCCTGGTTCGTTTCGGCCAAAATGTCCGTATGCTGCAGTTCTTTTGTAAATAGGGCGGCGCAACTTGAGATGCTCGATGATGCCTCTTGGAGTCAACGGAAAGTGTTTGATGATGAGCTTTTCGATTTGCTCAACGGAAGCTTTTTCTGTGCCCTTTGTATCAACCAAAACAGAGACTGGTTCTGCAACTCCGATGGCATAAGCCAATTGCACTTCACATTTTTCTGCCAATTGGGCGGCAACGACATTTTTAGCAATATATCGCGCCATGTATGAGGCTGATCGGTCTACTTTGCTGGGGTCTTTTCCGGAAAAAGCTCCTCCTCCGTGACTGCCAACCCCGCCATAAGTGTCTACGATGATTTTTCGTCCAGTCAGTCCGGTGTCTCCCATGGGGCCACCGGTGACAAATCGTCCTGTGGGATTAATGTGAAATTTGATATTTTTTTGATTGAAAAATTTCTTAGGCATGACGGGAATAATTACTTTTTCCATCACATCTTTTTCGATTTTCTTTGAGGTGACCGCATCGCTGTGTTGGGTGGAAAGGACGATGGTGTCAATGCGAATGGGTTTCCCGTTTTTATATTCCACCGTCACCTGTGACTTTCCGTCAGGCCGAACCCAAGGGAGAATATTCTTTTTTCGAACTTCTGCCAGTCTTCTGGTTAAACGGTGCGCCAGGATAATGGGCATTGGCATGAGTTCAGGGGTTTCATTCGAGGCATACCCGAACATTAACCCTTGATCGCCAGCGCCGCCTGAATCCACACCCATGGCAATGTCGCCCGATTGGTTATGAATGGCGGTCAATACCGAGCAGGTACTGTAATCGAATCCCCATGTCGCATCGGTATACCCCACCTCACGAATCGTCTCACGAATAATCTCAGGAATTTCTACATACGCCCTGGTGGAAATTTCTCCGGCCACAAAGGCGATTCCTGTGGTCAGAATGGTTTCACAGGCCACCCTGCAGTTCTTGTCTTTTGCAATGATTGCGTCAAGTATACCGTCGGAAATCTGATCGGCAATCTTATCCGGATGCCCTTCCGTAACCGATTCCGAGGTAAAGAGAAAATTGGTTTGTCTCATCAAGAGTTCCCCCTAACCAATTGCTTGAGCCCACATGCCCTAAATGGCATGGTCTCAGTTGGTGAATAAAGCAAAGCACAAAACACTTAATTTAGCGCAATTAAACCTCTATCCGCAATTTTTGGTTTGGCTATAACCGAAAAACTTGAGGCTTTCCGGTTTCGTTCTTTGTTTTCGGCTAAAGGTTAGTAAAACATAAAATTCCCATAACGCAAAGTTCTCTTAAAGAAAATTAAAAAAGTGAGACGGGCTAATGGATGGCTTTCCTTGTTTCGATTGATTTGCCTGGAGCCCAGGCTGTTAATAGCTCCACGGGGAGGATTGGGTTGCAGCATTAGTTGCCATCTTTGGAAATTCGAGGCTTGCTTTTCGGATGATTAAGTCCTGCGTCGCTTCTTAAAGGAGGCTATTAATAGGGGTTCGTTTAGTGAAAGTTTGGTAAGCGCCAACGACTTGTCCATGTGTAGCCTAAGGGCTACGCACTATAAATGGTGAGGGTTTTGACGTGCTTTCCATGAATTTGTCGTGGACGGGGAAAATGCTATCGTGGACGGGGAAAATGCTAATATGAGTCGTTCAATGCATTTGATAAATATAGGATTTTTTATATTTTACTCATGTCAAGGTGGAAATGGTCGTTGGGTTGCGTACCTAGAATTCCCAGTGGTAAGATCCGCTCTTATTTCATTTGAAAAAACATCTGTTTATAAAAATTTCCCGGCGATTGAGACGAGGGCCTGGTGCCGCTTTTTTTTGGCGGAAATCTGTAAGGAGGCTTGTTGATGTACAAAACAATATATGTCCCGGTTGATAATTCAGACCATTCGAATATGGCTGTGGAACTGGGAGTGCAGTTCGCGAAAATTTTCGGATCGAAAATTGTGGGAAGCCATGTATATGCGGCCAAGATGCATGATAAGCGGTTTAAACAAATGGAGGCAGGTCTTCCTGAGGAATATCACGACGAAAAAGAGTTAGATCGCCAGCGCCAAATCCATGATTCCCTTATCACCAGAGGCTTGCAAATAATTACAGATTCGTATTTGGATTTTGTCGACCAGAAATGCGCGGAAGCGAACATTCCTCTGGAGCGGCGTTCACTTGAGGGGCGAAACTGGAAAGCAATCGCGGAAGATATCACAAAAAATGGGTATGACTTGACCATTATGGGAGCCTTGGGAGTTGGTGCGGTGAAGGACTCTGTGATCGGAAGCAACACGGAACGTGTGATCCGTCGGATTCGTAATTCGGACATGTTCATTGTGAAAGATACCAAACCCATGAACAGTGGGAAAATTGTAGTAGCTGTAGATGGGAGCCATTACTCCTTTGGCGGACTGAAGACCGCGCTCGCCTTGGGAAAGGCTCTTAATAAGACGGTAGAAGCGATATCAGCATTCGATCCCTATTTTCATTATGCGGCGTTTCACAGTATTTCCGGTGTCTTGAATGAAGAGGCTGGGAAGGTGTTTCGATTTAAGGAGCAGGAAAAGCTTCACGAGGAAGTCATCGACAGCGGACTCGCGAAAATTTACCAGTCTCATCTGGATGTCTCTCGCGATGTCGCACAGGATGAGGGCGCAGATATTAAGACCACTCTGCTTGACGGCAAAGCGTTTGAGAAGATCATTCAGTACGTTCGAAAAGAGCAGCCATGGCTGCTTATCGTTGGACGGATTGGGGTGCATAGCGATGATGATATGGATATTGGCAGCAATGCCGAAAATCTTTTGCGTTCAGCTCCTTGTAATATATTAATATCAAATAAGAAGTTTGTTCCTCCGATTGACACCCAGGCCGAATATACGATTGCCTGGACGGAAGAAGCCTTAAGACGGATGGAGAAGATCCCGGTCTTTGCGCGGGGAGTGGCAAAGACTGCGATACATCGATATGCCATCGAAAAGGGTCATACCATCATCAGTAATTCAGTCATTGATGATGCGGTTGGGGATATTTTACCCAAGGGTGCGATGGACGCTATGAAAACGCTAGGCGGTACCCTCGATGCGGCCGGAGTCGATCGGAATACTATGCAGGCAGGAAATGAAGTTGCGCAGGACCTCATGGGCTCAACATTGAGCGGTATGATGTCCCAGGTGGTGGAAGAAATACCGGCGGAGGCTTCTGAGCCAATGAGTGCAGGAAATAAATCGTATCTGGCTCGAATGTCGAGAGACTATTACGTCTGTGGTGGCTGTGGATATATTGGGAAAGGCGACCATCCGGTGATGTGTCCTGTTTGTGGTTTGGATGGAGCGCAATTTAAACAAGTCGATAAATCAATTTTTGATGCGGCTGCCAAAGCGGAAGGTGGCTTGGAAACACAAGTGGCATATGACGATATTCCTATGCAGTGGACGAAAGATGCTCGTGAAGCAATTCGAGCCGTTCCCGCTGGTTTCCAGCGCCGACGGGCAAAAGCGAAAATCGAAAAAACTGCCAGGAAACTTGGAATGACCACCATTACCTTGGAATATTCAGGCGCGATGATTCAGGAAGCGGCAAGCGAAGACTACACACCAATTTTCGCCAATAAAACGGCTGGGGAGACGGCAACTATGGTCTCTGAATCTAATAAGGAAAGTACTGGCGACACTAATGGAGCCGACCCGTATATATGGGAGCCGGATGCCCTCCAACGATTAGAAAGGGCTCCTGCTGGATTTATGCGGGATTGTACTAAAGCGTTAATCATTAAGCATGCTGAAAAAATTGGGACCACAACTATAACTCTGGATGTGGCGAACCAGGGCATTGAGCAAGCTAAAACCACTATGGAAGAAGCCATGAAAACTGGAAATGTCAAGGACATCGTGGCCAAGTTAACCGGCGCGGGTGCTCCCTCTGAGGCTCAATCCGGAGCCGGCCACAATGGGTAAGTCACTCCCTGTCATCAGTTCATTCTTCAATACGCTGAGCTCGTTAGGGGCCAGTGCAGTGACAAAGTTTGAAAATTTTCGTCCAGAGTCAGGAGGGCCTGGAGACGGCCGAACTGTGGATGATTTTAAGCCCTACCTAGTGGCTCTCAATTTAACCAAGCGATGCAATCTCAAGTGCGAACATTGTTATCTGGATGCCACGACAAAAATGGGCGGTGGGCATGATGAATTGACGACAGAAGAATGTTTCCGTCTTATTGATCAGATTGCCCAAGTCAATGCCGGAAGCCTTCTTGTGATTACCGGAGGCGAACCGTTGGTTCGTCCCGATATTCTTGAAATCGCGCGTCATGCAGTTGAGCAACGATTTATGGTCGTATTCGGCACGAATGGAATGCTGATTGACGACAAGATGGCGAAAGCCATGGTAGACATTGGTGTGATGGGCGTAGGAATTAGTATTGATTCCCTTGATTCAGCAACACACAATGCGTTTAGAGGTTTACCTGGTGCATGGGAAGGGGCTATGGCTGGTATTGAAGCCTGCAAACGAAATGGACTTCAATTCCAAGTTCATTTCAGTGCACAGCCCATGAACTACAAGGAATTGCCAGCCGTCATTGATTGGTCACACGATTTGGGTGCCAAAGTCTTAAATGTCTTTTTTATGGTGTGCACAGGACGAGGTGAAGAGCTCACTGACATCACTCCTTCACAATATGAAGAGGTTTTGAGCTATTTGGTGGAGAGCCAAGATAAATACCAGGACATGTTGGTTCGGGCGCGTTGTGCACCACATTTCAAACGCCTGGCCTATGAAAAGGACCCAAATTCTCCCATCACCAAAGCACAAGGATACATGGGAGGAGGATGTCTGGCAGGGACTAACTATGCACGGGTGACACCCAACGGTGACCTCACGCCTTGCCCATATATGCCCTTGTCCGCAGGAAACATCCGCCAGACTAGCTTTGTCGATTTATGGGAAAATTCGGAAGTTTTCAATGCATTTCGTTATCCACACCTTAAGGGCAAATGCGGAGATTGCGAATACAGCGAAATTTGCGGAGGGTGTCGTGCTCGTCCCTACGTGGACCACGGTGATGCGATGGATGAGGACGAATGGTGTCTATACACTCCAAAAGGGGGAGAGAAAATAAAAGTGGCTTTCAATGTGCCGGAAGTCTCGTCTGTGGAATGGGAAGCTGCTGCGGAAGAACGGCTCAGTCGCATCCCCTACTTTCTACGGGCGATGGTTAAAAAAGGCGTCGAGCGTCATGCCGCCGAACAAGGCCTTCAAACCGTGACGATTGAATTAATGGAAGAACTTCGGAAGCGTCGGTTCGGGAATGAAAAACCTGTGTTTAAGTTCTAATGGAATCCCTCCTCGGAGTTCTCACCGACCTTAATCAGATTATTCCCATCCTGGTGCATTGGTTGCACCTCTTGTCTGCCGTGGTGTGGATTGGGGGGCTGGCCTTTCTTGTTATGGCTGTGACGCCAAGTCTTAAAACCGCTGTCCCGAAACAATTTATCCGACCAATATCTGAAACTTTCTATCGGCAATATAAACGGGTGGTCGGGATTCTTTTGGTGGTCATCCTTTTCACTGGAGGAGTCAATCTCCATTATGTGAGTGAGGGGATGGTCATGCAGTCGGGGGAAAACGTCGCCCATCATGCAAAATACCTCACAGTCTTTTTCATCAAATTGGCGTTGGTGCTGGGAATTCTGACCATTTTTCTGTACACCATAATCTTTAAAAATGAACCTACAGGTAGTGAGACAAGCGAGGAATTGGAAGAGATGGCCGTAGAGCCGGTGCCATTTCAACGCATAGCATTGTGGATGGGTGTGTTTATCATTCTTTGTGCGGCAGCGATGAAACATCTCCATGTGTAAATCGTTGGTTTTAATATAATTTTTCATGGTGTAGTTTTCCTACCTTTTACGCTGCTTCAATCTTCTGAATCATTTCATGAATTGAGCGCATCAGTGGAAATGGCTGGTGGATCAAGAAAAATGTCTAACATTTTCGCATACCCGTCATAGTTGTTACCCGATTGCTGAATAATTCGTATGGATTCATTTCTCATAAACCAATCGAACTGCAGGAAAGATTCTCCTCGATAAATTTCCTTGTGGCTGAGCTAAATTCTGTGTCTAAATTAAGCTTTATCGGCGGATAGTTGACTGGGGGGCTTTATCCAGGCTATCACTGTTTGGGTTCATTCGATTAATTGTCTTGTTGATCTGGTAGACGACCTGACGTCTGAAGCCTAATTTTCCTACCAGTTGGATTACCCTAATTCAGTTATTTGCTGTCCAATGGCTCGATCTTCTCATTCTCGTACAACTCGCTCCCGTACCAGACCATCTCTTGAATCGTCACTATGTCCGTCGGATTTGCCTGTCGAAGTTCCCTTAGAACCATCCCCACATAGACCCTTGGTAGCTCTTGTGGGACGGCCGAATGTAGGGAAATCCACCCTATTCAATCGAATTGTCGGCCATCGTACGGCAATTGTCGATGATATTTCCGGAGTCACTCGGGACAGAAACACGGCAGAGTGCGATTATCAAAATCGGATATTCACGCTAGTCGACACTGGTGGGCTGGATCTGAGCACCGACGATGTCATTGTGGAGCAGATCAAATTTCAAACCCAAGCGGCCATTGAGGAAGCGGATTTGGTCATTGCTGTCATGGATGGCCGGGTGGGCTTGTCTCCTTTGGATGCCGATCTCGTTAAGCTGTTGCGACCGGTGACGAAGCCGGTTTTTCTGGCGGTCAACAAGATCGATACTCCTCAGGCTGAACCGCTCTTGGCCGATTTCTACAAATTGGGGATGAAAACAATTTTCCCTATTTCGGCTGAGGGAGGATTAGGGGTGGATGAACTACTGGAAGCCCTTTTGCCCTATCTTCCCCAAGCCCCGGAGAATGAAGTCCCAAAAGAGATCCCAAGAATCGCGGTGGTAGGCCGACCCAATGTGGGGAAATCGACGTTGGTTAATGCCATTCTCGGTGAACAACGACTCATTGTCAGTGATATTCCAGGAACGACCCGCGATCCGATTGATTCAATGGTCAGTCTTCATGGGCGACGGTATATCTTTACAGATACGGCAGGTCTCCGGCGAAGGGGGCGGATCGAGCGTGGGATTGAAGGCTATAGTGTCGTGCGAGCCATTCGAGCGTTGGGACGATCTGATGTTGCCGTTCTGGTTTTGGATGGGGTAGAAGGAGTCACAGAACAAGATACGAAAATTGCTGGCTTAATCAGTAAGCAAGGGCGAGGTTGTATCATTCTTGTGAATAAATGGGACATGCGGGAAGGCGATCGTGAGGCGTACCCCGCCTATAATCTTGAATTAGCCCGGCGATTTCCATTTTTTACCTATGTGCCGGTTGTCTTTGGTGCCGCAATTCAACCGGAAACGCTCACGCGGCTTTTTCCTAAAATTGATCAAGTTGTGGCCGATTTTTCCAAACGCATTCAAACCCGTAAGCTGAATCTATATGTTCAGGAACTCCTGGAAAAAAATCCCATGACGTTGGTCAGAGGCAATCCGAAAAAATCCGTATTTATCACTCAGGTGGCGACCAAACCGCCTACCTTTGCGCTATTTGTCAAATCCGCACCAAAAGTCCCAGCCTCCTACCTCCGTTATCTAGAAAACTCCATCAGGACGGAATATGGTTTTGAGGGAATTCCGCTCCGGATATTGTTGCGCAGTCAGTAAAGAGTTTTTGCAACTGCCCAGGATTCCTGTATAAAATATTGCCTGATGGGCGAAGTTTTGAAGATACGCCATTCACGCAGTACCATTAAAGGCATGAATCGCCTGGTTTGGATGGGTGTCCTGATTCTTCTGAACGTCCTGATCTTCTCAGGTTTAGGCGCGTCCTATGAGTTAGGGACTGTTGGCGCGCAACCAGGAGGGGAGCAGGGGCGAGACCTCTATCGTATTCATTGTCTGGAATGTCATGGCGCGGACGGACGGGGGGATGGTCCACGGGCGGCCCTGTTAGCCCCACGCCCAGGAAATTTGGTTTCGGCAGCCACCTCAGCCAAAACTGATGCAGAACTCCTCGAGATTATTGCTGAGGGAGTTCCCCGGACGGCAATGAGTGGCTGGAGGCATCAATTGTCGGCCGATGAGCAGCGCAATATTCTCGCCTATATCCGAACCCTCGTGCATTTTCAAGACCTACCTTCAGCTCAGGTACCTTCTTCTGGACCTTAACTTGTTATTGGCTTGGATCGGGTTTTGGGTTTTTCTAATCGCATCCGACTCAAGTGATCGAAGTAGTGGACGAAGGCTTGTATCCCCCCTGAAGCTTGTCTCCAATCGAAGTATTCATTGGGTGCATGATACCCATGTTCAGGCAGACTGAGACCCATAAACAGAATCGGGACCTTCCAGGCACGTTGTAACACCGCAATGGCCCCGATAGATCCACCTTCCCGTACAAACACCGGGCGACGTCCAAAGGCCTGGGCTACCGCCTCTTGTAATGCCTCCGCATAAGGGCCATCGGAAATTCCACTATAGGGTTCCAGTTCTCCATCATTAATCACCTCAATATCAGGATTGCGAGTACGGAGGTGTTTCTTCAGGAGTCGGAAAATTTTTGAGGGATGTTGGTTGGGAACTAATCGCATACTCACTTTGAGTTCACCCCAGGCCGGTACAATCGTTTTGACGCCTGGGCCCATATGCCCACCCGTTAACCCATGCACTTCAAAGGTGGGAGAGGCCCAGATTCGTTTGAGTAAATCCTGAGGATCGGATGTTCGCAGCGATCGCAGTTGATAGGCTTCTTTAAAAAGCCGAACCTGAAATCCTGATGCCAGAAAATTTTTGAGTTCGGTTCGGGTGGGCGGGACGACGTCATCGTAGAACCCTGGTATTTTCACGCGGCCCGTTTTCGCGTCTAAGCAGGAATAGGCGGCTTCACATAATTCCGCCAAGGGGTTGCGCGCCCCGCCGCCCGTGAGACCGGAATGAATATCGGTTTCCCCTGTGCGAAGAACCAATTTGGCCACTAACAAACCGCGAAGTCCACAGGAGAGAGCCGGGCGATCCTTCGCTACCCAAATCGTATCAGACACCAGAACCGAATCGGACGCAGGGACCGCTTTACGGTTCTGAAGGACCTCTGAAAAATTCGGGCTGGCAATTTCTTCTTCCAATTCCCAAAGGACCCGGATGTTCAGGGAGATGCCGGCTTCTCTGGCAAATTTTGCAGCAAAGAGAGCGGTTAACGCCGGGCCTTTATCGTCTGTTGCTCCACGTCCACAGTACCGATCCCCATCTTTATGAAAGGCAAAGGGAGGCTGCCGCCATTCCGGTTCCTGAGCAGGCTGGACGTCTAAATGATTGTAAATGGTCAGGCTGGGGTATTGGCGCCCGGCCATCCATTCTCCGGACACGCTAGGGAAACCACTGGTGTTCACAATAGAGGCCTTGGCTCCAAATTGTTCCAGATACTGAACGGCTAACTGGGCCATCCGGTGCATATCGGGGGCATGTTCAGGGTCTGAACTCACTGAGGGCACCTCCACCATTTGACCAAGGAGGTCTTCAAAGCTGGCGCGGTGATCTTGTATGTAGGTGTGTAATTGGGATTGATAGTCACTCATGAGATCACGATTCCTTTTCGTGGTTGGGCTAGGAATTCCAGCACGAAAACGATGCTGGAGAAAACGGATGATATTCCGTGAACAACCAAGGCATAGGGAAGGCTAACATGTCTGTCAGCCTACGGAAAACGGCACTGGAGCGAAAGTCACAATGAAAATAGCCAAGGCCGCCCAAGCCACCCATCGGCGGTATTTGCCCAAAACGCTGTCAGGGTCAATGACCGGGGGGTGGGCAATGCCGACAAGGCTAGCCAGGCCGACCCAGAGAATCCATCCAGGCCAACCCGTGAGGCCCAAGTAAATAAGGATGGGAATCGTTCCCAAGGCCAGTGAGCGTTGCCGACGGCCTAATACCGCAAATGCCACATGGCCTCCGTCCAATTGACCCAAAGGCAGTAAATTAATTGCGGTGACGAAAAATCCGAACCACGCGGCGAAGGCAATGGGATGGAGTACAATATCGTGCGTAGGAGGAATCGGGCCAAACATGAGCCAGCCAAACCATTGCAGCAGGAGTGGTTCGCCCAACTGTAAGCCGTACGTTTGTGATCGTGGGACGATATGGGAAAGGGAGAGTCCGATAATAATAGCCACGACTGCTGCGATAAAACCGGCTATGGGACCCGCAACGCCAATATCAAAAAGCGCGCGCCGATTCATAATGGCCGATCGCATGCGAATCACAGCCCCAAAGGTACCGATGAAGTGTGGAGGGCCAGGGATGAACAGCGGTAAGGACGCGGGCACACGATGAATGCGAGAGAGGAGGTAATGCCCGAATTCATGGGTAACGAGGATACCTAAAAGGGTTGTGGCAAAGGGGATCCCATTGACTAAAGAGGCAGGATAGCGCATTAAAAAATCCCAGGCCCCATTGACGGGTTTCGTATTCACTTGAAATGCTCCTGCCCAGAGTGTGGTGAATACGGTGAGCCCAAAAAGCAAAATAGGAAGTCCCCATTGAGAAAAGGCGCTGGGAGTTGGAGGAGGAAATTCGTCCACCTCATCTCCAGTTTCGAGTAATTCAGGCTGAAGTGATTGCCCATGATCTATTCCACGGGATGATGTTTGGGTTGTGTGTTCTTGACGTATGTCGTCTCTGGAGATAGGACTGACTGGAGGCGGATGAGCAAGTGGGGCGGTCCGGGGCAGTGGATCGGTGGGAGCAATAGGATTCAACAGAGAAGGTAGGGGAGTTGGCTTATTCTCTGAAGGAGTGGAAGGTTCAGGGGATTCGTGATCCATTAACACGTCCTTATTAAATGCCAAGCCAGTAATTGGTCTGACATGCAATATCAGGCAAATGGATTGTGCGCTTGTTCCTCAGTCACTGTTGTGGAGGGACCATGGCCAGGAAACAAAGCGGTGTCTTTTGGTAAGTGTAACAGGGTATGGCGAACGGATTGCAAATGCTGTGGATACAGTGAAAAAGGGTTGGAACGCCCCACAGAACCGGAAAAGAGCGTATCCCCCACAAAACATAGTGTTTGGCCTTTGAGCGACAACAGGTAGCAAAATCCTCCAGGAGTATGGCCCGGGGTGGCCAAACATTCAACCGTCAACTCTCCCAGGGCAATCGCCTGATGGTCGGCTGGTATTTTTATGGAGGCGTCAGATGGTCGCCATGGGAGCAGATCGAAATCTCCATTACCCAGATAGACCGGCACTGGCCATTGAGTCAGAATTTCCTCCAGCCCTCCCGCATGATCCGTATGCCCATGGGTGAGACAAACGCCGATCAAGGTCAATTCGTGTTGGGTGATGCTCGCGAGCATCTGCTTGGCATTGTATCCTGTATCAATCATGAGGGCTTGTTTGGTGGCTGGATCGGTTAACAGATAGCCTTTGACTTCATATCCGCCAATGTCGCCTTTGATGGTCTGAACAAGATCGTGTTCAGTTGTCCATTCTGGTTGAGGCTGAGGTAACCATCCGTCCAAAGTCAGACTTACCAGGGGTCCAACACGCAGGTGTAAGGCCTGGCTAATTCCTTGAATTTCGCCTTTGGTCGGAGGTCGATGGCCTTTCTCAAGGTGCTCCACCTCGGCCTGCTCCATTTTCGCCAATTCCGCCAGGGTCTCAATTCCCAGCCCTTGTCCAAAGCGGGCTTTTTTAATGATATCGCAAAATTCGTCTTCTAAACTCATTTACATGCTCATATGAAATTTGGCCATAAGAATCGGAAGCTCTCTATTCTGCTCACATCCTTCATCTAAACAAAAAAGTGGGGTCTGTGGAAAGGGGGTGTCCCAGGTTTTAGCCAGTGAGATTCATCGTATAGAAAATTTCTACCTAACCTTCTTGGAGATTGTAGGGAAGAAAGTGCGTTTCTTGGAGGAGCAGCGGATAGCGGTTTGTTGACATTATTTTTTGAATACGCTACTTAAGGGTAACTGAATTTTTGATGAAAGTTTCATATACCATTAACAG
>JBATLR010000284.1:0-6500 GCA_049289415.1 Nitrospirales bacterium | reverse complement strand
GAGTTCCGGATTGAGATATTTTTGTGCCTCGGCTTCGACATGCAATTCGGCCGCTTGCGCCCAGAGGCTCAACGCCAACGGTTCCAATCCCCGCTCTTTGGCGATCATGGCCCTCGTGCGGCGTTTGGGGCGGTAGGGTAAATAGATGTCTTCCAATTCGGTCATGGTCGCGGCCGCGTGCACCTGCCCTTGCAGCACCTCGGTGAGTTTGCCTTGTTCTTCAAGCGAGGCCAGGATGACGTCCCGCCGTTTATCCAATTCTCGAAGCTGCGCGATACGATCCCGAATGGAAGTAATCACCACCTCATCCAACCCGCCCGTGACTTCTTTGCGATACCGTGAAAGGAACGGCACCGTGGCGCCATCATCCAGCAAGCTCACCGTGGCTGCCACCTGCTTGTCGGAGATCTTCAGTTCCTTCGCAATGGTCTGATCATGCAATGCTGAATTCATATTCTCTTTCCATCCTTACTGATCATGAGTGAAATGGTAATCACGAGCCGTTCGTCACACCTAAGGCCCGATTGCAGATACATGCTCCCGGCAGATCACCTGGGCGATGTTGTCGGGACCCATCCGTCTTCTCCCCAACCCGGCTCAACATCACCCGGTCCCTCCGTGTGTGACAGACCGCACGACCGTGCCCCCGGACAGGAGCAGACTTCCCCTACCAACCTCAAGCCATGCCCTCAAAATGGACACCCTCGTGTTCTCGATGGAGTTGATTTGAAGTGCGGCCGTGATATGGCCTTTATGGAGTAGACGGGATATACTCGTCAACTTTCGATCTCGAAAAAAATTGAGGATACCGTGATTCACACCTTTCCGCAAATACACCGGCTGATCGTGCTTTTGTGCGTGATCGTCAGTCTCTCCGGATGTGCTCCCAAAATCGAGCCGTTGAATTTTTCCGGATTTTTAACCGATTACACCAGCCTCCGTCCTTCGCCGGATGACAGCGGTGCGTGGAGTTATCGGAAGCCGGGGGTTAATTTCAAAGGATACACCCACATTATTCTGGATCCTCTGGTGATCTGGCCCAGCCAACATTCTGAGTATGGCGGTCTTGATGCCTTAACGGCCTGGAAACTGGCTCTGGGATTCCAGGACAGTATGAGCCGGGCGTTGGCGGGAGGTTATGTGATTGTGAAAGATCCGGGTCCAGGAGTCCTGCGGCTTCGAGCGGCCCTGACGGACGTGTTGTTGGAACGCCCGGCAGTGTCCACGCCGGACCATATCCTTCCTCTGGCCAATGATCTCCTGATCCAGGCTTCCGAAAAGATTTCCGGCATGAATGCCCTGGAGGGAGAGGCGGCCATTGAAGTCGAAATATTGGATACTCAGAGCCAGGAGCGACTGGTGGCGTATGTGGAAAAGCGGATGAGCTCAGAGGTTCTCCTCACCCGCGATAAAGATTCCTTGGGACCGGTGCTGGAGATATTTGACTATTGGGGCAAGAAACTCCGACAACGTTTGGACGAGGAACGCGGACTACGGGAGTATCGGAAAGATATTCAGTAATCCATGGTGTGGTCCTCAAGATAGAAGTGAATCCGCATCCAGGATTCATGTGAATGGGGATGGCCGCTCAATCATGCATGAGGATTGCCTGCTGACGCACTCTCCCATGACTCCCCGTTCCTGATAGAGCGCAGCAAATTCAGAGTCTTTCTCCATCCTCCTGTTCACACGTTGGTCCGACACCTGCGGGCGAGTGTTGAAAATTTCAGACGGAAATTTCAGCCACGTGACGATGGAGATTGCCGGTTCACGCTTCACGCAATACTTCACGTGATCAATCCTCGTGACCTCGTCACGGATGCGCTCCCGAAGGAGTATGGCGTTATGCTCCTCCTGGCCCCATCTTCACCCCTTCCCCCCAGGTTACGGTCAATGCAAAAAAGTGGAGGGTGGTATTCTTAAAATCACCGGACACCCGGCCGGCCAGTGGGCCACGGCTTTGATCAACCGGCATATCTCCCGCCCAGGCGAGTTCATAGGAAAAACCCAGATTGAGGGTGCGCGTCGTTTGCCAGAGGGCTCCAAGCCCAAATTTGTAGGTTTCACCAACCGGGAGGCTGAGAGTGCGATTTTTATCTTTCACCATGGAACTATCGTAGGCAAAACCCGTTGAGAGCACCCAAGTGGGATTCAGGCGATATTGGGTCCCAAACGCCACATGCCAGGTATCCTGATAGTTCAGATTGGCGACGAGGTTTGTGGGGTTCGCTGTATCCACGCCGATATCCACCTTCCCAAATTCAGACCAGTCCTGCCATCCAAAGTCACCCATGATAGCCCATGCCCCGGTCAGGTCGTGGTAGGCGCTGAACATCAACGATTGGGGGACGGTCATGCCGACATCGAGTTTCTTGTTCAGCAGGCCGTTATTCTGCAGGGCAGTGCCGATGGGACCAAGATTCGAAAACTTCGGCTTATCGGAAAAATTCAAGTCAATGGGCGATTGATACGTGAGACCGAAACGTGTCCCTCGTGTCGGCGTAAACATGACACCGATATTGCCTCCCACCCCGACTGCCTGATCTTTGATTTGCATTTGCCCGTCGTTGGTTGTCCCGAGATTGTTGATACCCACAGTTTGTTTGACTGCGCCAAGCATCACGTTGACCCCTCCGCCGACAGACAGGTATTCATTCACCCGATAGCTTGCGGTGGGCATAAAACTGACTCCGGCCAACAACGCGTCCTTCACGTAATAGCGACCGACCCATTCTCCCGTGTATTTCAATCCAAGCCCGAAATTGGAAAATATGCCAAAGCCCACTCTCCAATCGTCTCCCAGCGGATGCACGTAAAATCCGCTGGCTCCGGGAAACACATCGATGGGATTCCCGCCGCCGCCGCCGGACGGGGTCGATTTGCCGTCGGAGGTGAATCCAATATCTCCATATAAGAGTTGAGCGCCACCCTGAAATTGCGCGCCTTCCAGGAAGGACATGCCTGCAGGATTCTTAAATAAGGTTGACGCGTCCTGGGCGCGGGCCGCCCATCCGGCTCCAGCGAGTCCCACGTCCGGAGTCCCGATCTCGGTCAAAAAGAGTCCTCCGGCTTGCGCCAATGCAGGCATTAGCAATGTTCCCACCAAGAGTAGACTCGGAATATGCAATCGGAGTTTCACCGCAAACAACGCATTCATAATTCTTCCTTATGTGAAGGATGTCTTGCCGGAATGTCCAGGGCCATGCTTCGGACATGGCCCTGAAATCGCTTATTCAAATTGGACGTCGAGAATCTTTCGAGCCGCATCCTGGCCGGACGGCAGGACGGCGCACCCGAGATACACCGTTTCATTGGCTTTCACAGGTATTTGGGAGGTCGTGACCACCTTGTCTCCTGTGATCTCGGCAACGGTCACCATGATGGTCGCATCCTGATGCTTGTTGACAAGACCTTGTTCAATCTTGGAATGCGGACACTCCCCGTTAGGACGCTCGATCATTTGAGCATACGGTGTGGCATCCATATGCTGGAGATTCCCTCCGCCACAGGACGCCAGGGTGAGGAGTACGCAACCGGACCACCAGGGCACAACTTTCATAGTCATCTCCTTGTCAGTGAATCACGCGATGATTTGACCGGATCGGGTTGAGAATGCCTGGCCCTTACGCCTCCGGCTCCACACAATTTTCTCCACCTCGAAGCAGACATGCCCGCCAGCGTACTTTTTCCGCCCAATACCGGTAGGCTTCCTCGACATCGTGCCACGAATTGGTGACTCCGCTCAGGCTTTTCGTCCCGCCCCGGCGATCCACCGCAGCGGCCAACAGGGTCTTGTCCGAGGAATCCGTGACTTTCATCTCCACACTTGCCGAACCGGTAAAACCGGAAACGCCAGTAGCGAAACCTTTGACTCCGGTTAAGACTCTCAACTGAGGAACGATGCTTGAAACCGTATCCAAAACGGGGTTAGAGGTTTCGGCTTCCGTGATGGCGGCCTGAAGACGCATGACATCCGGACCGGGTGAGGTCACGATTTCATAATCGGTTTTTAAGGCATCATGCAACTTGACCCAGAAGAGATCCGCCATCCGTTGACGATCTTCGGTGGACACGTCTTTCAATTGGGAGTCCTTACCGATCCAGAGGGTGACGGGATCAAGAATGATTTTCTGGTATTTCTTCCAATCGGCTTGAGGATTTTTATAGATCAGAAGGGTTTCGTCCTTTTCCCCTTCTTTTAACATGGAATAGTCTCCGAGAAATCCTGATTTCTCCACGCTCCGAGTCTGTTGGGTGCTGGCACAACCCGATACCCCCACCAACAGGATGAGCAACACATGTAACGGTAAACGGATCATCACGCTTCCCCCCTCGCTTAAGATTGATAAGATGCTCGTAAAAGGCAGTGTTCGTAATCGGGATTATAGCTATTTCAGCATTCAAAAAATACGAGGGATAACAGGTACGGTGAACCTGTTGTACTATGCGGTCAACTGAAAAACTCCTCGCGCATCAGTCCACTCGGAAAAAGTTGGTCCAAGATGAGGACAGGGCTTATGGAAATACCATCCTGCAATCCTCCCTCTCCCCTTGGCACAACACATCAGGCGCAAAGGCCATGGGTCTTGCATGTTTCCATGGCATGAAGTAATAAAATCCGTCTGACTTCCTGAATCGTATGAGTATTCGATTGACAGGAATGCCCGGACCGGACGATAAATTCCGACTCCATTCCTTCCAGGTGTGCACTCTGATAGGCCACGACTCCATCGTTCCCTTCCTCTAAGGGGCCATCACCTTCCACCGCAATAATTGAGTTCCCGGTAACTCCGGGAGCCAGAGGCGTCTGTGGTAGGACTGTCATGAGGGGACTTCCCGGTTCCATTCCAGACACACTTCCCAAATTCACCCCTTGGACATTCAACTTGAGGGTATCCATTTTGAGAGTCATGAGATCGGTAATTCCTGACATGACCTGGCCCGGCAGCTTCACAAATTTGGCCAGTTGATGAGCCGCCCAGCTTCCGGCCACGTAACTCCCATGCTGTGGCGTGGCAATAAAGACAAGGCGTTTGACAAATGGAAGGGACCTAAAAAACAGACTTCTTGTCAGTAAGTCACGGGTCTGGTCGGAGAGTTTCATGTCCTCAAGTGGGGTGTTACTAATCGCATCCCAAAAGGTATTCCCGGTATCAACTGCCGTCAGTTTCGCGAGCAACCCACCTTGACTGTGCCCGATCACGACCATGGCATTGAGGGCGGGGTCTTGATATTTCTGTCGAAGTTGGTCAACGGTCTTTTGCAGGAGTTCCCGGAGCAACGCCGCGGAGTATAGAATGGGATTCCCTGTATCATACGTAAAATACCAAAATTGAAAACGATTGCGAATTGAGGGATCGATGATCAAATCATTGGTCATGTCAGCCCACCTTCCAGGGCCGGAGGCAGTCCCGTGGACAAAAACAACCGGAATGCGCCCCGGCCTGTATGGCTCGAGAGCCGTTAATTCTCCTGACTGAAGCGCAACGGAATCACCCATGAAAAACCCTTTGAGTTCCCGTTCCCAGACAGAGGATTCGGCCAGACTGGCCGCCAGAGAAGAGGTAAACTCAATTTCCAATGGCACATCCCTTCCATTAATGCTGACCGTCTTCTGGTCATAGGCGTTATACAGCTCCCAGTCCCCATGAATGGACCCGCTTTTCAATTGTTCAAGGAGGTTGGAAAACCGCATGAAGGCCGTGACAGGCATTTTACCCCTGGCAATCTGTAAACCTTCCTCCTGACCTAACGGGATTTGATCGGCCGCTAACGGGACCCCGATACCGGCTTGTCGATACCGGTTCCGTAACCCACGAACTTCCAATTCGGCGACAGGTATAAAATTGGTCAGTTTCCGGTTTTCCCACTGGAGGCGTTCCTCCGGAAGTTCCACCTGTAAGGTTCCGAAGGGAAGGGTATAGGTGCCGGATTGCAGGTTTACCGCAAAACGATCCTTTGAAATAAACCCTAAAGTCAGACTCCGATTGAACAAATCGGCCGCAATGCGCCCACGGGGATCCAATGGGTTGAGAAGATTGGCCGAATTTTCGGGAAACAAATACAGATACGCATACAAGGCCGCGGCCAGATAATAGGACGGTTGATTGGCTTTTTGGGCATATAGAAAAGACAATTCAGCGAGCGCGAACGCCACGTAAACTTTCCGTTGCTCTTCGGCGAGGAAGAACTGGTGCAATTGCTTCAACGCCTCACGGGGATTATCAAAATAGGCGTCAGTCAGGTCGGTGACACGGAGCACATTATCGGTAAATGGGCTGAGTTCCCCTGAAGAGATCATGTTTTTGGTTAATTGGTGCCGAACGGTCTCAGAATCGACCCTGGCCACACCCACGGGAGTCTGACAGCCGGCCAGAATGGCGGCGTTGAGGATTACGAAAAACCATAAGCACTGAGATTGTAGGCTCGCCATCTTCCTGGCCGTTCTTTTAAGAAAATGGGTGAAGCCTGACTCCGGCGAATCTTGAATCCACGTTTTT